>JBCCSO010000244.1:0-6832 GCA_039199965.1 Chloroflexota bacterium
AGCCGGTTTCCCCATCGAGCCGTAGCGGGGCTCAATGCAGGCAAAACTGCCGCAGAGCAGAACCGTTTCCGTTTGCCCATACCCATCCCGAATGACCATGCCGGTGGCGTTTTTCCACGTTTCAATCACTTCAGGATTAAGCGGCTCGCCCGCACCGATGCAGTAGCGCAAATTGCTAAAATCCCGGCCGCTTAAATCTTGCTGGACCAGCATCCGGTACACAGTAGGGGGTCCGCACAAAATGTTGATCGGATATTTTTCGAGCATGTTGAGGATGCCTGCGGCCGAGAATCCTTTGGTGTGATGGACAAAGACGGTGGCTCCCATATTCCACGGCCCGAAGAAACTGCTCCACGCCGCTTTGGCCCAGCCGGTGTCTGAAATATTCCAGTGCAGTTGACCCGGCCGATTGTCGAGCCAATATTTGCCGGTTGAAACATGCCCCAGCGGATAGCTCGTGTGTGTATGCAGCGTCATTTTAGGGTAGCCGGTGGTGCCGCTGGTGAAATAGCAGATGGCATTTTCATCGTGGGCGGTATCGGCCGTTTCAAACTCAGCTTCAGCCGCGCTGACTTCATTGGCGTAGCTATACCAACCATCCCGCGCCTCACCAATCAAAATCGGAGCCACCATTGTTGGGCACTGATCTTTGACCGCTTCGTAGCGTTCCGCATAAATTTCAGAGGTGATAAAGCAGGTCGCGTCGGCCCGATTAATGCGATACTCAATGTCCTTTGGCGTCATTTGTGAGGTGCCGGGTGACAGAATGGCTCCCATGCGCAGGCAGGCGGTTGAGATCGTCCACCACTCTACTTCGCGACTAAGCATAATCACTACGACGTCTCCCCGTTTGATCCCCAGCTTGGTCAGCGCGTTGCACAGTCGTTTTGACCCTTCGCTGATATCTGCATAGGAGTGACGGATTTCATTTCCATCGTCATCCACCCACAGCAGGGCTTGCAGATCAGGGTCTTTGGCCGCCCATTTGTCAACGACGTCCCGGGCAAAGTTGAACTTTTCCGGCCGTTCCCATTCAAATTCAGCGTAGGCTTTTTCATAATCGGTCATGTTAAAAGTGGGGTCAGACATTGGGGTTACTCCTTTTTTATGGCTATTAGCTTTTGTCGCTTCGCTTACACGCGGAACGGGGTTCCGCACTAGCTCACCACAGGTGAGCTGTTAGCTTTCTGTTCGAAAGTGGGACTTGGTTCGGTTTTTTAGGAAAGTTATGTAAAATACCGCTGGGTACAACAAGGTTACCAGCTGGTAACATAAAGTGATTATCCCCTAAAATTTATTTCTTTCAACATGAAAATAGTTGCGCTTAGACCAGTCAGGTTTTCAAAACCTGACTGGTCTTTTGCAAACAATCTTAATGGCGCAAACAATTTGGGACGATGGGATCCAATCCCGCGAAGAAGAGCATAAAAAAGAACAGCACCGTCAAAAGCGGATGTCGATTTTGCGTGTCGCGGCCCGGGCATTTAATACACAGGGATACTACAAAACGACACTTGCTTCGCTGGCTCAGGAGCTGAACGTGACCAAGCCAACACTCTACTACTACGTTAAAAACAAAGATGACATTTTGGACGGCATCCTAGCCATTGCGATTGAGCAGTTTCGGGAGCTGATCAAATCCTCGGCCGAATTGGACGGTAGCGGACTGGAGAAATTGCGTTCTTTTGTGCTGAAGTACGGGGAGCTGGTAACTGACGATTTTGGCATCTGCCTCATTTTGATGCGAATTAACGCCCCAGAAGATAAATTCCGCGAGCCCTATCATGCATTGTCGCGTGAAGTGTACGTCGGTTTGCAAGCGATCATTCAAGGGGGGATTGAAGATGGCTCGATTGGGGATGTGGAGCCAAAGTATGTAGCCTCGTCTTTGATGGCGACGCTCAATGAAACAGCCTACTGGTTTTTGGTTGAGGGGCGAGAGTCACCCAAAGAGGCGGCCGGAAAGTTTATGCAGGTGTTTGAAACGGGGTTAACTTGATAATGCAGCGGGGCGCTATGCAGCTATTACTTGTTTAAGTTGGAAACTGAAAATGGCTGCGGTCGAAATGAGTCTAGTAAGTCCGATTGAATATTCTTGAACGACAGGTCAGTATCTGTGCAACGCGCGGAGGATTGAGGCTTTCTGCTAGCAATCGATTGGATAATTGTCGGATTGAGGAATAAGTTTTATGAGACTAAAGAGATCTTTATTGATACTGTTTATAATGATTTCGCTGATGGCTGTGTTCAGTATTCGCACTGCAAATGCCGGTAAAAAATGGGTCAGTACCGATTCACTTTATTGGACAATCGAAAGCTCCTGCGTGAATGGAGCAGAGCTTGTCATTCTTACAGACAGTGAACAGCCGCTAGCCGATGCGTTCGAAACATCGATTACGCCCAAAATTGTCGCTCATGATCGCTATGGTTGGGATAGTGAAACAGGTGTAATAGACAGTACAACCCCTGTGCCGCTGGGTGCCTATGAGTTTGGCTATTATCCAGATGCGGGTGGTGTGTTACAGATCAGCAACCCTAACATTGTGAAGCAAGCCAGCCCCATCACGGTTGAGTTAAACGGGGAGCAGAATGCGCCCGTACAGATTGAATACTATCTGAGAACACAAATTCGCTACTTTGATGATGTCCAACCGGGAAAATGGGCTTTGTTTATGGGGAATTCAACAGTTGGACAGCAACAAACTGAAAATGCCTATGTCAGCCAAGTAGAAAATTGTCGCCTTGATGATTTAGCGATAGACAGCGTTGGTGTAGTTGAACATCTAATTCCAAATGAAATTCCTCCCCCATATAGGGAAGTGGGCAGCGATTTTTTTAAACAAGCCCCGATTTTTCAGGTGGAAGATTTGACCGGAAATATTGGTCTTTTTCTTGCACCTACGGGGTGGGTAACGGGGCAACCACAGTCCCTTACCGTGAATGAAGGAGATAGGCTAACCCTTGAGCAGGTAGTGCCTGATAATAATGAAACTCTGTTTTACCAGAGTATGGGGAATGGGGAGCAGTCAGCGACGGTATCGGTTCAATTTACAACGCTGGTATCGGCTGATGATGGGTTTATTATTTCAAATTCACCCACAATTTCGGCTGATGGACAAAATATTACATTTTATTCGCTCAGCGGAATCGTTCTAAACGAGCTTGATTATGTGGTTCCAGACTCTCCTTTTGGTGACCTTCAAATAATTTCACCCCAAGGGATTTTGCCTAAAATTTCACCAGACGGTGACTTTGTAGCCTTTACGTCCAACAGACAAGACATTGAGTCAGAACCATTTTTTAATCCGTGTAGCGATAATGAAAAAACATCAACATTCTTCGATGTTTTTATATACAGTGATCTTAATTCTTCAATGCAGAGACGCGCTTTTTATGATTACCCCAGCAGCGGTTGTGGCGAGATTGTTGCAGGATCAAACAACCTTTCAATTGCTGAATCTGCTCCGTTTGACCCTGCTAATCTGAGTGCAAATACGAGTAATTACCCAGAGTTTGTCTTTGATACAAACTTCCAGCTCCCGATCACGGAAGTCAACGATTCTAATTCAAGAAATGATGTCATGCTGGGTTCAAGCGAGCCTCCCTACAGTCAGCTCCTATCGGTCAATGCAAATGTAACTGGCAACCGTGAATCTGATCAATCCGCAATTTCGGCCGATGGCAACGTGGTGGTATTTGAGACTTCTGCTACCGATTTGTTTAGTAATGACACGAACGAGGCCCAAGACCTTGTGATTTGGGAAAGAGGTAGCTCTGGGTTAGAAGTTGTTTCAGTGAATTCATTGGAATTATCCAGCAATGGGCGCTCCAGTTTTCCAGACATTTCCCGCTTTGGCGACCACATTGTGTTCCAATCTTTTGCAACTAATTTAACAACCGCTAATACGAACTCAAATTTTCAAATTTATGTCAGAGATCGGCTAGCAGGATGTACGGTGCCCATTTCAGTTAATGCAGCAGGGGAAATGGGCAACGGCACTTCATCAGCCGCTTCCATTTCAGACGATGGGCGCTGGGTTGCTTTCCATTCTTTTTCAACAAACCTAGTTGATGGGGCAACTGATAGTTTTGCGCATGTCTACGTCGCAGATCGAGATGTGAATGGAGATGGCAACTTCTTCATTGATGCTGCCAGTTGCGTTCCAGAACCCATTGAGCTGCAGGTCGCATCGGTCACGACAGATGGAGTTTTGGCCAACGCATCTTCAATCAATGCTGATATATCTGGCAACGGCCGATTTGTAACCTTTCAATCAAATGCGACAAATTTGGCTGCTGAGGATACAACCGCCGATACTGATATTTTCTTGCGCTATATTGGCCCAAAAATCAAGCTTCAGTTTGATGAAGTTGTAGTTGAGCCAACGCCAACCGCAACGCCTGTACCGACTGTAGCTCCCACAATTGATCCAAATATCGTGTTTGATGAATTCATCTATTTGCCAATGATCAGGCGATAGAGTTACTTGCCAAACGCTGTTTTAGCCCGGGCTCAATTCTTAAAATAGACAAGAATTGAGCCTTGATAGCTTGATGAATAAAAGCTAGTGGTCTTGCAAGCTGTCGATAAAAAACTGACTGGTAGCAGCCCATGCGTCAACATGGGCTTTTCTCATCCCTTCAGTTGTACCACCAAACTCTAGAAATCGAGGGTCTAACTCGTAACCTTCAATGCTTTCAGGGGCTCCTGAATAGAGTAAATAGTGTCCAGCATCTTCATACTTTAAGTGTTTAATCTCAAAGCTAAAATCATTTTGCTTGGCTCGCTCCACAACGAGATCGGACATAGTTGATGCGTCCCATAACTGATCATCGGTTCCTGAAAGCAATAGCACCGGCCCATTGATGTTTTCTACTTTGATTATGACATCTTCGTCATCGGCTGGGTGAGCCGCTAGCGAATTTGTGTAAAGTTCAACCAGCAACTCAAATGGTTGAGCGTAGTCGTAGGAAACAAAGGGTAATGGCTCTCCATTTAAACTCCAAGAAGATGAAGGGGCTGCGGAAAAATACTTTTCGGGATTAATTTCTTGCCAAGCGACATTACTGGGCACGTACGCCACAACTGCTGTAATATCCGGGCGATAGCTGGCTACAAGCAGCGCGGCTTCTCCTCCTTTTGATCCCCCAATTAGGCCTATGTTTGAACCATCAATCTCCGACTGTGATGCTAGCCAATCGATACCGGTGAAAAACGTTTCTAATGGGATAAGCTCTAAATACTGCGGTAGGTCCTCAAAATCAAAATAGGCTATAGCCAGTGTGCCAAATCCCTTCTCTGCTAGTGCTTTTGCCAAACGAGTTGAGGACTCAATGCCGCCTTCAGAGCCACCTAAAACAACAATTCCCGGTGACCCATCCTTCACCGGAGGAAAGTAGTTTGCTTTTAAATTAGGCTCTCGAATTTCTATCATCTGAATCTCACTGCGTAATTCTGCTGTTTCTACCGGTGTTTGAGCCAGCTCTGAAGTTGATCCACAACCTATTAGCACAAGCGCAATTATGATAAATAATAGAACAATCAAGCGATGAAAGGTCATCATATCTCCTTATGGAATAATTTTCGTCAAAAAATCGGGTGCAGTGAGGTTGGTGTTAAGGTTGATACCCTAACTTGTTGGACTCCACCAAATGCATGCAGTGACAAAATAGCCTGAATAAATCAGAGATGTATTTCTTTACAGCTTGCCAAAAGCTATGTTCATGATCAGACTTTATAGAAACCTATTAGCACCTCCTCAGTGTTTTTGAGTTTGCGTGCGATTGCTGAAACCAAGGTTGAGTATGGGGCAAATGGCATCGAGGGGGATAGCCGAGAAGTTTCTGCAAGTTTTGGAGATGGGTTCAATCTATAGCACCTTCTTTCAAATGCTCAAAGTAAAAAGTAAATTCCCAAAAAAAGCACCATTGCTTATAAAAGTACCATTTTCCCCAAATCAAATACCATCAAATTCTTGTTTTTGTTTATAGAATTGCAAGCAATTACCATGGCAAATCTGAGTCAGCGCACAAAGGACCAATCACAGACGGAAGCTGATAATCGAACTAGAAAAAGGAAGAAAAAATGGACATTATTCGTGCTAAAGGGATTCCAATTTGGATCACTGCTATTGCTATTTTGTTTGGAGCGATGGGAACGTTTCTTGGGGTAAATGCCTTGATTAACCCCTCTACGGCCGTTGGCTTCATAGATGGTGCTGACGTATTGGCTCTTTCATGGGCCGGTAGAAATCTTGGCTTAGGCATTGCCTTGCTTGTGGCTGTATTTGTGCGGAGTGCTGGTGGCTACGCTGTCGCCTTTGGTGGGGCGATGTTCCGGGAAATAGGTGATATTTTTGCTCAAACCGTTGGAGATACAGGATTTGGCTTTGCAACGCTTGCTGTCTTGGCTATTTTAGAATTAGTATGCTTTGGCTTTGCCGTGCGAGCTGTTCTTGCCCAAAGGGATGCATAAAAGAGATTAGATTTTCCCATCCCAAGAGCATGCTTGATAAGGCAGTGAGAAATTGCTGCCTTAATTTGTTTAGGCGTGACTCCTCATCTATGAGCTGTATGACTTTGGCTTTTAGCTCACCCCATGTTTGCACAGTGTTATCTACTTCACCACACAAATCGTTCTTTCGAGCTAGTCACTTATAAGTAAGCTTCTTGCACTCTGAGCCGGTCAATCAGCATTTCGACCTCCCGAAGCTTGACCTGATTTCCACTGTTCTCAGCCATCATTTGAGCCTCGGTTAAATAACGAACCGCCGCCTCTTCATTCTCTAGCATCATTGATAGCTGTCCACACTCAATTAAAACGACTAAGCGA
>JBCCSO010000245.1:0-6824 GCA_039199965.1 Chloroflexota bacterium
AAACTGTCGGAGAATTGCTCCAAGCAAAACTGCGGGTTGGTTTGCGCCGTATGGAACGCGTTGTTCGTGAGCGTATGTCGATCAAAGATGATGAGAACGTCACTCCAATCTCGCTAATCAATATCCGGCCGGTTGTTGCTGCTGTTCGTGAATTCTTCGGTAGCTCTCAATTAAGCCAGTTCATGGAACAAGCGAATCCATTGGCTGAGCTGACTCACAAACGTACAATTTCAGCCTTAGGGCCCGGTGGACTCCGCCGTGAACGTGCAGGCTTTGAAGTTCGTGATGTTCATCACAGTCACTACGGCCGCATTTGCCCAATCGAAACACCTGAAGGGCCAAACATCGGTTTGATTGGCCGTTTGGCAACTTATGCTCGAGTCAATCGCTACGGTTTTATCGAAACACCCTATCGCCGCGTGATTTCACAATTTGCTGGTGATGATCCAGCGATGGTTGGGCATGATGCATTCAGCGACATAACCGATGACAATGGGGATGACATCGTTGAACAGGGTGACACAATCACTGATGCGCACTTCGAGGCTATCAAGAAGGAAGGCTTAGACGATGTGAAGGTTGTTCCGTTCATTACGGACGAAATCATCTATATGTCGGCCGATGAAGAGGATCGCTACACTGTTGCTCAGGGTAACGCACAGTTGGATGATCGGGGTCAATTTGTTGATCGTCGCATTCCTGTACGCCGCAACCAGCAGTTCGAATTTGGCAACGCAAACCGCGTTGACTTTATGGATGTGGCACCACGCCAGATCGTGGGTGTTTCTGCTTCACTCATCCCATTCTTAGAGCATGATGACGCAAATCGTGCTTTGATGGGATCAAACATGCAGCGTCAGGCTGTACCACTGCTGATTCCTGATGTACCTGTTGTTAGCACCGGTATGGAACCACAAGCTGCTCTGAACTCAGGTCAGGTTGTAGTTGCCGCCGAAGCTGGTGAAGTTGTTAGTGTTGTGGGTGATGCCATTGTCATCATCGGCGAAAGCGGGCCGCGCACCTATCAACTGCGTAAATACACTCGGTCTAATCAAAGCACCTGTATCGATCAGCGACCGCTTGTGGTAAAAGGCCAGCGTGTCGAAGCGGGCGAAGTACTTGCTGATAGCTACTCATCACGCGACGGTAGCTTGGCTCTAGGTCAAGACGTCGTTATCGCATTTCTTTCTTGGGAGGGTGGTAACTACGAAGACGCGATTCTTGTTAATGAGCAGTTGGTTCGCGACGACAAATACACTTCAGTTCATATTGAAAAACATGAGATTGAGGCGCGCGATACCAAATTAGGCCCTGAAGAAATCACATATGACATTCCAAATGTCAGCGAAGATGCACTTAAAGACCTTGATGAACGAGGCATTATCCGCATCGGTGCTGATGTGAATGAAAACGATATCTTAGTAGGTAAGATTACGCCCAAAGGTGAAAAAGAGCTGTCACCTGAAGAAAAACTGCTCCGTGCAATTTTCGGTGATAAGGCCCGCGAAGTGAAAGACTCAAGTCTCCGCTTGCCCCATGGGGCTCGGGGTAAAGTAGTTGACGTTCAAGTCTTTGATCGTCAGCAAGACCGCGACTTGCCAGCCGGTGTAGAAACAATGGTACGGGTAAGCGTCGCGCAACGTCGCAAGCTATCAGTTGGTGACAAAATGGCCGGCCGCCACGGTAACAAAGGCGTAATTTCGAAAGTTGTACCGATCGAAGATATGCCGTTCTTACCAGATGGCCGTCCAGTAGACATCATCCTTAACCCAATGGGTGTTCCAGGCCGGATGAACTTGGGACAGGTTCTTGAAGTTCATTTAGGATGGGCTGCTCGCCGCCTTAACTTCCAAGCAATTACTCCTGTATTTGACGGTGCGAAGGAAAACCAAATTGAGGCTGAATTGTGCCGTGCATGGTTGGCTGAACGTGGTGAAGCTGTTGTTGCTGGATGGGCTTGGGATGAGATGACCGAAGCTGGCATGGATATGGAATCTTTGCGCAATGAGCAAGAAGCAGCGTACCTCTACCTGTCAGCATGGCTAGGCGAGATGGGGTACGACATCGAGAAGCTGCGTACAGATGACCGTTATCGAATCATGTCAACAACCCGCGAATGGCTGCGTACTCAAGGTTATGATGCAGAACTTGTTTTGCAAGATGAGACTGATGAAGGCGTGATGTATTCCAACACGGATGCTAGTGATGTTGAAACACTTCGCGTGGCGATGCTGGAATGGATCAATTGGATTCGGGAAGAGCATACCGAAGAAATTGGTGAAGAATTGGCTAGCGACGCAACTGGCTTAGAGTTGACCGAATTGCGCCAGCGCGTTGCCCAGATCAGCACTGCAGTGTCAATTCCGGGGCCAAACGTTGGTAAGACGGTTCTCCTCGACGGAAAAACAGGTGAAGCGTTTGACCAACCCGTCACAGTTGGTATCATGCACTTCTTAAAACTAGCTCACTTAATCGAAGACAAAGCACATGCTCGTTCAACCGGACCATACTCACTTGTTACGCAGCAGCCCTTGGGTGGTAAAGCCCAATTCGGTGGCCAGCGCTTTGGAGAGATGGAAGTTTGGGCACTTGAAGCATATGGCGCGGCTCATACACTTCAAGAAATGCTCACAGTCAAGTCTGACGATGTTCAAGGGCGCGTTAAAACCTACGAATCTATCGTTAAGGATGAACCGATTGAAGATCCAGGTATACCGGCTTCATTCCGAGTACTTGTGAAAGAGCTTCAAAGTCTAGGTCTAGCTGTTGAAGCTGTAACCACATCAGGTGATGTAATACGCTTCGGGAAAGAAGACGACAAGAAACACAAGCCACAATTTATCGGTTCTTCAGGTCTCTTGGACTTGGTACGCAATACCCGTCGATAAATACGACTTAAAGATGGTGATGAAGGATTAATTTTTTCTCCTTCATCACCACAGAGCAAAAAATCTGTAAAGGTTTTGACACCCTAATCAAAGTTTAGTAGAATTATTATTCGGGTTTAAAATTAACGTCTCTCTCACATGCTTTGGAGAGGAATTGAATATAAATTAATCTAGGTCACCTGATCGCAAATCGATAGGTGACCTTTGTTGTCGGATAGTGTCAGTGTCCTTCTGGCCACCCCTCGGGATCATCCCTAACTAGCAATTTTGAAAATCTAAACTACGGTCTTCATTCATCATGCTTTATGGTGATGCATAAATGTGTTTGAATGGTCCGAAATCCTGCGATTTTTCTTTCTTAGTGAGAAATTTCCAGTTCTGTGTTGCACAAAGTATCCCCTCACAGTATGCGGGGACAAGGAGAATAACAAGTGCCAACGATTAACCAGCTTGTCCGGAATGGACGTAAAGAGGTGCGGCGTAAGAGCAAAGCACCTGCCCTTCAATATACATTTAATACTTTTAAACAACGTCGAGTACGTCAGCCTAAAGGTGCACCACAAAAGCGTGGGGTTTGCACTAAGGTGAGTACGATGACTCCTAAAAAGCCAAATTCCGCACTGCGCAAAGTGGCGCGTGTCCGTTTAAGCAACGGTATCGAAGTGACCGCTTATATCGGTGGTGAAGGACATAATCTCCAAGACCACTCAGTTGTACTAATTCGCGGTGGTCGTGTGAAAGATCTTCCGGGTGTACGTTACCACATCGTTCGTGGTGCACTTGATACCGCTGGCGTAAATGATCGTCAGCAGGGTCGTTCAAAGTATGGAGCGAAACGATCTAGAAAATAGACGTTTCTGGAGAAATTCGGAGATAAATCATGGCAAGACGTAATCGCCCAGAAAAACGCCCTGTAGTACCTGATATGCGCTACAGTAGTGAAAAAGTTTCTATGTTCATCAACCGCTTGATGAGAGATGGAAAGAAAAGTACTGCAACAACCTTGTTGTACCGTAGCTTTGACTTGGTGGAGCAACGGTCTGGTAAGTCCCCGCTTGAGGTATTTGAGGACGCATTGAAGAATGTTGGCCCTCAAGTTGAGGTTAAGCCTCGTCGCGTTGGTGGTTCAACCTATCAAGTTCCAATCCCTGTAGACAACCGTCGCCAAGTTACCTTAGCAATGCGCTGGCTTTTAGCCGCGGCAAGAACGCGAGGCGGCCGTTCTATGGTCGATAAGTTGGCTGCAGAGTTTATGGATGCTGCAAACGGCCAAGGCGCTGCTGTCAAGAAGAAAGATGACACGCATCGCATGGCTGACGCTAACCGCGCATTCGCTCACTATCGATTCTAAATTGCTTCAGTTGAGTTTTTACTTTTAGGTAGAGAGATCAAGTAAAAACGGACTGTTATGAGGTTGGGTAAAGCCCAAAACTAAAGAATGAGTAAATCAACCCGTCATCCTTTGGAGAAAGTTCGTAACATCGGAATTATTGCTCATATTGACGCTGGAAAAACCACGACAACTGAGCGTGTTCTGTACTACACCGGTATGATTCATCGTATGGGTGAGGTGCATGATGGTGGCGCGACAATGGACCACATGGCTCAGGAACAAGAGCGTGGTATCACCATTACTTCTGCTGCTACCACCACATTCTGGTTGGACCATCAAATCAACATTATTGATACGCCCGGCCACATTGACTTTACGGCCGAAGTACAGCGCAGCCTGCGTGTACTTGACGGTGGTGTGACCGTGTTTGACTCTGTTGCAGGCGTTGAGCCTCAGTCAGAAACCGTATGGCGCCAAGCCAACGAGTACAACGTGCCTCGTATCTGCTTCGTCAACAAAATGGATCGTGTGGGTGCCAACTATGAGCGTTGCATCGATATGATGAAAGAGCGTTTGGGTGCGACTCCAATGCCTATTCAATGGCCGATTGGTTCAGAAGATAGTTATCGTGGTGTTGTTGACTTGATCCGCATGGAAGCAAAAGTTTGGGATTCTGGTGACTTGGGCGCGACAGCTGAAATCATCCCAATTCCAGATAATCTTATCGATATTGTTGAACAAAAGCGTGAAGAGATGATTGAGATTGCTGTTGAAGCTGATGAAGCTTTGATGGAGAAATATCTTGAAGGCGAAGAAATCAGTGTCGAGGAGTTGAATGCGGCAATTCGCACGGGTACTTTGGCAAGCATGTTCAATCCGGTCATGAATGGTACTGCTCTTCGCAACAAAGGTGTTCAACCATTGCTAGACGCTGTGGTAGAGTATCTTCCTTCACCACTAGACGTACCTGCGGTTGTGGCCACTGACCCTGTAACTGAGGAAGATGTTCTTCGCAACGCTGATGATAATGAACCTCTGGCTGCACTTGTCTTCAAAGTTGTTACCGACCCTTATGTTGGCCGTTTGTCATACTTCCGTGTTTATTCAGGCGTTTTGGAAACTGGATCGAAATTGATTAATCCTGTTAAACGCAAAACTGAGCGGATCGGTGTGGTTGTGCGTATGTTTGCGAATCGCCGTGAGAACCTTGATAAGGTGCAAGCTGGCGATATTGCGGCCGTGCTTGGTTTAAAACATACCTTTACCGGTGACACACTCTGTGACCCTGACAACCAAGTGGTGCTTGAGAACATTGAGTTCCCTGATCCGGTGATTTCAGTTTCTATTGAACCTAGGTCAACCAAAGACCAAGACAAAATGGGTATCGCTTTGAAAGCGTTGGGTGAAGAAGATCCGACATTCAAAATCGAAACCGATCAACAAACTGGTCAAACTGTATTGTTTGGGATGGGTGAGTTGCATCTTGAAGTCTTAGTTGATCGCATGAAGCGTGAGTTCAACGTTGATGCAAACGTTGGTCGGCCGATGGTTGCTTACCGCGAGACCATTACTGCTCCAGTTGATAAAGCTGAAATCCGTTACAAGAAACAAACTGGTGGTAGTGGTCAATACGCTCACGTGGTTGTTAAATTTGAGCCGCTTGAAGCAGGTTCAGGCTTTGAATTCGTTGATGATATCCGTCAAGGTATTATCCCCCGTGAATTCATCAAACCAGTTGAAAATGGTATCCGTCAAGCAATGGAAGAAGGTGTTTTGGCCGGATTCCCAGTTGTAGACATCCGTGCATCTCTTTACCATGGCTCATTCCATGACGTAGACTCATCTGAAATGTCATTTAAGATTGCGGGTCAGATGGTCCTAAAAGAAGGTGTGCGTCAGGGTAAACCTGTAATCCTAGAACCTGTGATGGCTGTTGAAGTTGTTGCTCCTGAAGATTATAGCGGTTCTGTGATGGGTAGTTTTGTTTCAAATCGTGGTTTAGTAGAAGGTATGGAAATGCGTTCTGACGGACTTCAGTCACTTAAAGCGAAAGTACCTTTGTCAGAAATGTTTGGTTATGCAACCAACTTGCGTTCTATGACCCAAGGTCGTGGAACATTTACAATGGAATTTTCTCACTATGCACCTGTTACTAGGCAGATTGCAGATGAGATTATGAAACGCGATTAATCTGATTTTTTCAGAAATGTACTCTTAATTGAGGTATAAAAATGGGTAAAGAAAAATTTGAACGCGGCAAGCCGCATGCAAACATTGGCACAATTGGACACGTAGACCACGGTAAAACTACCCTGACTGCGGCCATTACAAAAACACAGGCTCTACAGGGCTTTGCAGACTTCTCACGCTTTGATCAAATCGACAATGCGCCAGAAGAGAAAGCACGTGGTATCACCATTGCGATTTCACACGTTGAATACGAAACCGAAAATCGCCATTATGCCCACGTAGACTGCCCGGGTCACCGCGACTACATCAAAAATATGATCACCGGTGCGGCTCAAATGGACGGCGCCATCTTGGTTGTCTCTGCACCAGACGGTCCGATGCCGCAAACTCGCGAACACGTTTTGCTGGCACGT
>JBCCSO010000246.1:0-6808 GCA_039199965.1 Chloroflexota bacterium
TGTTCGGCCGCTGTTTGGCTTCTGCTACTTCAACTATTTCTCGGATGGCTCCGCTGCTATCCCGCGCTATCCGGCCGAATGATGAACTGGGCTCACCCATCACTGTGGTCAAAACCACGGCCGCGCCGCTGCTGGCCTGCATCTCAGATAGCTTTTGCAAGGTTTCTGCTTTAAGCAGCGGCATATCCCCGTAAGTGACCGCAACTTGCTTGGTTTTTCCTTTAAGCAGATCTGATGTCACCTGCGTAGCATGCCCAGTGCCCAATTGATCCTCTTGGACCACGTACTGAGCTGTGTCTCCCACAAGGGCTTTGACCCGTTCGCCTCCGATCGTGCCAATAACCAGCGTTTCCGGGAACGATGAAATCTGACGAGCCGCCTCAACTACGTGCATGACCATCGGCCGCCCCCCAACAGCGTGTAATATTTTCTGATATTTTGAGTTCATGCGGGTGCCCATTCCGGCCGCAAGAATAATGACTGCGAGATCTGGAGTTGTCATGTTGCGATTAACATCTGCAAGACCTGTCGGATTTGCAAAAAACCTGACAGGTCGTGTGTGCGTAAGTACGATACAAAAAAAGACCGGCCGGAGAAATTCTCACTGGCCGATCCTTGGGGACTGCGGTGATAGGATTCGAACCTATGAATGGCGGATTCAAAGTCCGCTGCCTTACCACTTGGCGACACCGCAATGGACGAAAATATTAGCACGTTCAAAATCTAGAAACAAGGGAGATTGGAAACCCTTTTACAAATGTTTACGCACTGCACGGATCATCTGGAATGATTACGAAAGTGTGAACGGCCGTAAAAATTCTGGTTGCTACAGGCTCTGTAAAACGGGTGGCTGGAAAAACGCTGCAAAATTAGCTACAAAGTCTCATCCGTTCAAAGCCTGTATCAGATATCTTAACAGCATTTTCATCTGTAACGTCTCAGCCATTCAGGTTGATCCCGTACAATACGCGGACGTTCTTTTGAGATCGGTGGAAAAACAAAATGGAAAATCAGTTGTCACATTTGAACCATTTAAGTCAGGCGGCCGCAATCGCTCAAGGAATGCCTGCACCACAGTTTTCGCTGCCATCTATTCAGGGGCCAACGGTTGCGCTTAAAAGTTACATGGGCAAACAAAACGTACTGCTTTGGTTTTCAAGAGGGTTTACCTGCCCATACTGTCGCGACTTTATGGAAAACGTGATCGAAGGGTACAACCTTTTAAAACAGAGAAATATTGAAATTATTCAGGTTGCACCAAATCTGCATCACAGGGCTGTCCAGTTCTTTGGTGATATGGCTCCTCCTTACCCTTTGGTTTGTGATCCAGACAAACGTTTGTTTGCCACCTATGGGCTGGGGGATGATGGAATCATCAAGGCTCAGGTGAACATGGTTAGATCGTTTAGCTATGCTGCCAAAAAGGGAGAATTTCTTAAAACCGCTAGCGCATCTGCTATGGATGTGTTTGACCGCACATTTTTAAGGAGACTGCATCACCATGCTCTCACGGCTGTCAATCAAGCCATTGTGGGGATTGATATTGATGGCAGAATCACCTCCCGCATCGATATTGGTGCAGTTGAATCTCTTCCTGCCACTTCGAATATGATAAAGCTGTTGAATATTGACTAAAGGTTATTCAACACATAGGCTTGTTATCTCCACCTTAAACAAGGTAAGACAAATACTTCGGTTTTCCCTTGGCTAACAAATAAATAATGCCTCAGTTATCACAAAAGCCCCTCAGTGTTCGTCTTGCAAATCTTACAGAGTTGCTCATCTCATTTGCAGCTTCCCCGGTGCCCAGCCATTTTTTCCAAACGATGGCTGATTATGGCCGCATGGTGATGGACTTTGACTACTTAGGCATAGCTTTGGTTGACCCGTCTGAGATCGGTTTTATTTTGCACACCTTGGACTCCTCGTTGACAGACACACCCGCTACGTTCAATCCAGCCCCGCTTGGAGAAGATTTGATTAGCGAAACGATCCAGACCGGCCGCGTAAAAAAGGGCGTTTGGGCTGAAGGTTCGTCTGATAAACAATTTGAGCAGTTCCGGGCCCAGCATCAGCTCACTAACCATCTGTTTGTACCGCTTATGCAGGGAGAACGTAAATTAGGCTGCGCTGTTTTTGCGGCCACCGAGGCAACATCGTTTAGCGATGAGGATGAGCAGATTGGGGTGCTGCTTTGTGCTGGTTTATCTGCCAATATAGAGATGTCGCGCCTGTACCAAACTTTGTCTGACGAGCGCAGCACCTTGACAGCTCTGTTGGAAAGTACCAAAGACGGGTTTCTAGTCGTTGATCCTGATGGGCAAATTCTGGTGGCTAACCCTGCATTTTTGGCAATGTTTGAGGTCAATACAGATAGTTTGGTTTTAGGTAAGCAGATGTTTGATCTATTTTCAGACTCATCTATACCCAGCCTTTTTGCTAACGATGCAGAGGATGAGGCTGAGCTAAAGTTAGCTGACGGCCGCTGTGTGCAGGCCACACGTCAGGCGGTACAGTCAGGATTTGGTGAGCATTTGGGCTGGTCGGTTGTGTTTCATGATATCACCCTGTTGAAAGAGCTGGTTGATATGAAAACAGATTTTGTAAATATAGTTGCACATGACTTGAAGAATCCGATCGCATCAATCCGAATGGCGGCCGACTTGATTCCTAGATTGGGAGACACCAACGACCGACAAAAGGATATGCATGGCCGAATTGTGCGAACCAGCAATTACATGAAAGATTTGGTTACGGAACTGTTGGATATCGGTCAGCTTGAATCTAACACTGGACTAAATGTTGTCCCTATTGATTTGGCGACTGAGCTTGAGGATATTGTTTTTAGCCTCAAAACCAATGCTGAGGTTAAGCAAATTGTTGTGCTAACTGACCTACCCACAGGGTGCGAAATCAAAGCGGATAGCGGCCGATTGCGACAGCTATTTTTAAATTTGATTGGCAATGCGATCAAGTACACGCCGAATGAAGGGGAGGTGGAGGTTCGGCTGACCAATAGCGATGATAAATTGGTTGAGGTTTGTGTAAAGGACAACGGATTGGGCATCCCGGCCGCTGATCTTCCCCACATTTTTGAAAAATTTTACCGGGTCAGGACGGAGGATCGAACCCAGATCAAAGGGACTGGGCTAGGGCTAGCCATCTCAAAAAGTATCGTAGACGCCCATTCAGGCGAGATTAGCGTCACCAGCCAGCCCGGTGAGGGCACAGCGTTTACTGTTAAACTTCCCATCGATCAGCTAGCCTAACTAAAACTCCTCAATAATGCGATTTTCAATATGAGTTGACAGCACAATGGATGTCTGTGTGGGGCCAAAATAGGACAGCCTGCGGATAAAATCTTCTAAATCTGCAATAGTTCCCAGCGCAATTTTCAAAATAAACGAGGCTTGACCCGTGATGTAGTGGGCCTCCAAAACCTCTGGCGCTTTCTTGACAAACTTTTGCAACGGGTCGTTGCTTTCCGGCCGGGTGTTAACGCTGACAAAAGCGGTGATAGCCCGGTCTAGCTTGCTGAGCGCTAAGCGGGCTCCAAAGCCGTTGATGATGCCCGCTTCCTCCAATTTTCTGATCCGCTCACTCACGGCCGGGGTTGAGAGCCCAATCTCCTTTCCTAGCTCTCTGTACGAGATGCGCCCATCCTCTTGTAAAAGTTTAAGCAGCGCCCAATCGGTACTATCAAGTTTTTTGCTCTGTAAAGCCATGTCGATAAATCTCCTAATTGATTTAAGAAATATGCTTTTTAGCCTAACACATTGTGTGTGAAAACTGCAATTCATCTACTATATTTACCTCCGTGTCAGTGATCAAGAAAGCATGCTGATACCCAAATAAGTGTGCCAGTGAGCAACCTATGCAAGAAGTTGACCGGCATTCGATCAAAAACCCCACTATACAAACAAGAAGGAGAGTTCCCCATGATTATTGGTGTTCCCACAGAAATTAAAGCTTTAGAAAATCGCGTTGGTTGTACCCCAGCTGGTGTGGCTGAATTAGTGCGTCACGGACATTCTGTATTGGTTGAAACCGGTGCTGGACTTGGCAGCGGTTTTACAGACGCAGAATATGTTGCGGCCGGTGCCCAGATGGTTGACGACCCGGCCGATGTTTGGTCGGCAAACATGGTTTACAAAGTGAAAGAACCGCTAGCTGAAGAGTATGGCTATTTCCGTGATGATTTGCTGCTGTTCACTTATTTGCACTTGGCGGCCGAAGCTCCGCTAACTGCAGCATTGGTTGAATCTGGTACCACGAGCATCGCTTATGAAACTGTCCAAGTTGGTCGTTCTTTGCCGCTGCTGACACCCATGAGTGAAGTTGCCGGCCGGATGTCTGTGGAACTTGGTTCTCACTATCTTAAAAAAGCTTACGGAGGAAAAGGCGTTTTGTTGGGCGGAGTCCCCGGCGTGCGTCCGGCTGTGGTAACTATTATTGGCGGGGGCGTTTCCGGCATAAACGCAGCCAAAATGGCTATTGGGCTGGGTGCGCGTGTTTTGATGCTAGATATCAACGCAGACCGTTTGCGCTACTTAGATGACGTGTTTGGCCCTAGAATCGAGACCATTATGTCGAACAGCGGTAACATAGCAGAAGCTGTTGCTGAGGCTGACCTGCTGATTGGTGCGGTTCTGATCCCCGGCGCGTCAGCCCCTAAAGTTGTCACAGAAGAGATGGTTGCTAGCATGGCTGATGGCTCCGTGATTGTGGACATAGCCATCGATCAAGGCGGCTGCATTGAAACGGTTGATCGGGTTACCTACCACGATGATCCCATTTATATTAAACACGGCGTGGTTCACTACTCTGTGGGCAATATGCCGGGTGCTGTGCCTCGCACTTCTACCCTAGCGCTCACCAATGTGACCCTGCCATACGCGGTTAAGCTGGCCAACAGCGGACCTCAGGTTGCCATACAAGTAGATGATTCTCTACGGATCGGCATGAATACAAAATGTGGGAATATCACGCACAAGGCTGTGGCCAAATCTTTGGGATATGAGTTTGTAGCTCCAGAGCTGCTCGTCAACTAATTCCTCACCATACTCAGTATACTTGGTATACTTGGAAGGGCGGTTAGCTGTCGTAACTGACGGTTTTCGAACCGCCCTTCATCGAATACCCCACATAAAGGAAGGAGCTGCTTGAGTAGGGATGTTGTACTCTAACGCCTGATCCGATTAAAATCTTGATTGGATTAATTCATGCAAACGGCTCGACATAAATATACTGACCTGCGGTCGTTAGGCTTGCGGGTTGAAATGCCCGGGGTTACCAGCCATTTATTAGGATGGGGAGTTTTCGAGCCGAAATGGTGGCGTAATTTTAAACACACGCACTCTTACTTTGAGGTCTGCTTTGCATACGCTGGTTCTGGGAGATATTATGCCGACGGGGAATATCTAGATATCAAAGAGAACGACTTGTTTGTGGCCCGCCCTGATGTGTTGCACGAGATCATCACAGCGGATGGCAGTGAACTTGGCATCTACTTCTGGTCATTTACCCTTACGCTACAGCAGTCAGATGAAGGCAGACAGAATGAACTGGTTGATCTATTTGATGCTTTTTCGAAGAGCAAATCAAATATCTCAAATCGGCCGGAGACGCTGTCATTTTTACAAGCCTTCACACACGAATTAACTTCTTTTCCGGCCGGATACCCGTATGACCTGCAAGCTATTGGTCAAAAACTGCTGTTGGACACCGCTCGAGCATTCTCAAATGTGGGTGCCATTCAACCTCCGGCTCCGCTTTTGCAAGATGGGCAAACCGCATTGGTGGGTGAGATTGTGCGATTTTTGCGAGATAATTTCAATCGGCCGCTGCTCTTGCGCAATGTAGCCGCACAGTTCCATTTGAGCGAGCGTCATGTTAATCGCGTGTTTAAGCAGGCTACTGGGGAATCGATTATGAGCTATCTTAAAAATCTGCGTATCGAGAGAGCAAAGGAGCTTTTGCTGATTGAAAAGATGAAAATAGGTGAGGTTGCATATGCGATTGGGCTTGAAGACGTACGCTACTTTTCAACTTTATTTCGTCAGCATACGGGAATGAGTCCAACTCAATTTCGCATCAATAATGGGACCTCGTTTGAATCGTAATTGAAAGTTGCCATCGGTCGTTGTCCTAAATTTCAACACTCTTGTCTGCATTTTAGGACCTTGCTGTTTTTGCTTGTGCTACAGTCATCTGCAACCTGTATGCTCATTTTTTTTACACATACGGCATTCGCTCGAATGGAGTACTGAGCACCCGCACTGAGCACGCTGAAGTGTGTCGAAGTGCGTTTTCGCTAGTGCGATAAACCCGAGAAGCGAATGTCCTAACAAAAAACAAATCTCAAAATCCCATGATTACTCAAGAACAAAAACAATTTTACGCTGACAATGGCTACCTTCATTTACGAGGTGTGTTCACGGCTGATGAAGCGGCCGTATTCCGGGCAGAAGCACACGACCTGATGGAGCGCATCTCTGACCGCGGATACAACAGCGCCGCTTGGAAAAGTGGTGACCAGATTTCAATGGTTAAAACCCAGCTTAAGCACTGTCACAACGTACAGTTTGAATCAGCTCTTTTTAGCCGTTTAATTTGTGACCCACGAATTACTGACGTAGCCTCAACCATCATGGAAACACCTAACATACAGCTGCACCACAACAAGCTGTTTATCAAGCCACCGTCAAAAGGGGCACCGTTCCCGATGCATCAGGACCATCCGTTTTTCCCACACGAACAGCACACAATGATTGCGGCTATCATTCACTTTGATGATGCTCCAGAAGAA
>JBCCSO010000247.1:0-6788 GCA_039199965.1 Chloroflexota bacterium
CAGAAATCGCATCCACTATGCATCGCTTGATTGTGCACCTTCTCTCTGACCGCGTGACCCATTTGGTGGGCGTGGTAAACGTCTTGCAGCAATAGAAAGTTGATGGGATGAGAGTTGATATAATGAGGAGCCACAGTCAACTTTCATCTCATCATCAGATCAAATAAAATGACAGCCTATGTATGTTGATGCCCACACCCACCTTGATCACTATTTGGCCGACGAACTGCCTATCATTCTGGATCAAATTGAACAGTTGCCGTGCCAAGTCTGGGCGGTCTCAATGGACCTCGACTCATGGGCGACCACTCAGCAAATTGCAGCCGTGTCCCAGAATATTTTGCCAACCTTTGGTATTCATCCTTGGAACGCCCATCTGTATGCTGCTCGATTAGATGAACTGGATGAACCCACGGCCGCGTCTATCCATATCGGTGAAATCGGCCTCGATTTTCACTGGGTGGAAGACGAACAAAAATGGCCGCTGCAAGAGGTGGTGTTTGACTATTTTCTGAAAAAAGCGGCCGAACAAAACAAAATAGTCAACCTGCACACTAAAGGTGCCGAGCAGCTTGTTTTGCAGAAGCTGAAACAATTTAAGGTGGAGCGGGCCATCGTCCATTGGTATTCGGGGGATGTGGTTACATTTGATGAGCTTGTGGCATACGGCTGCTACTTTACGTTTGGCGTTGAGTTGTTGCACAGTCAATTAATTCAGGAGTTAGCCACACGCTGCCCGGCCGATAAATTGCTCACAGAAACAGACGGGCCGGGTGGGCTGGATTGGCTCACAGGTGAACGAGCGATGATGAGTCATTTGGGCGGGGTGGTTGAAACACTGGCACAGGCAAGGGGGGAAGATGTGGCGGAGCTGAAGGGGCAAATTGCAGAAAATTATCAACACTTAAACCAGACCTGACAGGTTTCTAAAAACCTGTCAGGTCTGTTGGTTAGTCCTCATACAAATCAATCAGCTCCAAATGCTGCTCAGCATAGTCATCCGGCCCGCCAAACAGTTGCAACACCGCATCACGCTCAAGGCGAGACGGCTTGGTAGACACCATCCCGCTGTAAGATGAATAGGGCCATTGACGAAAGTCATCCACAAAGCCGTGCTTTTGCGGGTTTTGGTGGATGTAGATAAGCAGTTGGTAGAAGTATCGTTCGTTGTGGACCGGTTTCCGGCCGAATGGGCGCTCGAATAAGGCTCCAGTCCGCTCATACTGTTTGTTATATGCTTTAGTGTAAGCGTTGAAAAAATTCGCAAATGATTGAGACGGCTTCCGCTTCAAAATCTTTTCGACTTCTAGACCTGACAGGTTTTCAAAACCTGTCAGGTCTTTGACCAACTCATCAGTTGTTTTAATGCGTACCAACAGGTGAAAATGATTTCGCATCAAACAATAGGCGTAAGTCAGTGCAATCGGCACAATGTGTTTGACATACAACGACAAAAAGTAGTCATAATTTTTGCGTTCGTGGAAGATGTTTTCTTTGTTGTTCCCCCGGCTGTAGATATGGTAGGTTTGCCCTCGCTGTAGTGGTTCGATCATGACTGACTCTGTCATCTAAGACATGACAGGTTTTTAGAAACCTGTCATGTCTTGTCTAAGATTAACTAGCCTACATAAACGGCCGGAGTCTGCAACTCCTTCAGCTTGTGGTTAAACGCCGCCAAATTCGTCTCAAAAATCTCATCCAGATTCCCCAACTGCTCATCGATCAAGCCAGACAGCTCCGACTTCACCGCTAGCGATTGCTGCGTCGGAACATTGTCAGAGCCACCGATGACGGCCGGGAGTCCAGACAAGCGCTCGATCAATTTGTTAGGATGATTCAGCACATCACCAAACGATTTGTGGTGCTTCTGAATCAGCTCATCTTCCACACCAGACAGCTGATCCTTAACCGTTTTGCCCATCTCTTTCAGGCTTTCAATTTCAGTGTGATCTTTCATCCGTTCAAGCCAACCATCGATCTGCTGTGATGCTGAACGGATTTTGTTGATGGCCGAATGGGCGGCCGCATGTTTGTCAAACACCTCTTTCATCGCTGTAAACTGATCCGCAAACTGGGCTTCAGTCATCGCAACCCGTGGGTCCTTAACAAGCTTGAACGATTGGGTGTGTGACGAGTCGCCCGCACTCAAGCGCACCTGATACTCTCCCGGAGGGGCCAATGGGCCGGGGATCGCGCCGTACATCGGCTGATCTTTAACCCGCTCACCAAAGCCATAGTGCATATTCCAGACCAATTTGTTCATCCCCGCTTCTGTTTTGAGCGTTAGGTCAAACCGATCTTCTTCTTTTTCCGGCCGAACCGAACTGTATCCGCGCACCAAATTGCCATCAGCCTCTAGAATCTCAAGGGTCACTTCACCTTTTGGCTTTTCGTCTAAGAAGTAGTTGATCGTCACCCCGTAAGCGACATCGGTGCCAGCGTCCAGAATGTTTTTGCTGATGTGCCCCATGTCATCTTTCTTGGCCACAAACGTGGCGTTTTGTCCTAGCGAGATGTGGTAGCTCTTGCCCACGTGGTTGTCGAAGAGGTCTGCAAAGAAGGGCTTGGGCACCCGAATTGAATCACGCGGTGCCACGACAAAATTCTTGTGGCTTGAAGCCAAGTCAGCCAATTGATGCAGTGGTGTGACATCGTCTAATATCCAGAAGGAGCGGCCGTGGGTGCCGACAATGAGGTCATTTTCTTTGACCAGCAGGTCGTACACCGGGCTAACCGGCAGATTGTTCTGTAGCGATTGCCAGTTGGCCCCGTCATCTAATGAAAAGAAAACACCCAGCTCTGTACCCGCATACAGCAATCCCTGCTTGTTGGGGTCTTCCCGAATGACCCGGCAAAAGTCGTCTTCCGGCAATCCGTTGACGATTAGGGTCCACGTTTGGCCGTAGTCGCTCGTTTTGTAGAGATAGGGTGCGTAATCCCCTTCTTTATGGCGGGCGGCTGACACATATACGGTTCCGGCCGCGTGCGGCGAGTGCTCGATGCTGGTGACCTGGGTGAATTTTGCCATGTCCGGCGGGGTCACGTTGGCCCAATTTTTCCCGCCGTCTTTGGTGACGTGAATTAGCCCATCGTCTGAACCGGCCCACAGCACACCCTGCTCTTGCGGGCTGGCCGCAAAGGCGAAGATCGTGGCATACATTTCGGCTCCGGCCGTGTCATACGTGATTGGCCCGCCAGACATCCCCAGTGTATCTGGATCCGCCACCGTTAGGTCTGGCGAAATTTCTGCCCAGCTTTGGCCTCCGTCTTCCGTTTTGAACACATGGTTGCCACAGGCGTACATGATGTCTGAATTGTGCGGATCAAACACAATGGGGAAGGTCCACTGGAAGCGGTATTTGTCATCTTTACCGGCCCCGGTGCCGCTGTCTGGCCAGACGTTGACGAGCTGAATCTGCCCGGTCCGATGGTCATATTTTTGCAAAGCTGCACCGCCACCGGGCGAGCTGCCAATCGCGCCTAGAAAGACGATGTTATGGTCGTCAGGATGGGGAGCGATAAAACCAGACTCTCCCGTTCCGGCCGCGTAGCAGTTGTTCCAGCCAATCGCGCCGGTGTGGGTGCGGCTGGGCACGGCCAAACTCGAATTGTCCTGCTGCGTGCCGTAGACGTGGTAGGGGTAACGGTTGTCTGTAGCGATGTGGTAGAACTGGGCCGTCATCTGGTTATAGAGCGTAGACCACGACTTGCCCCCATTCATGCTCACAAACGCCCCGCCGTCATCAGAGCCGATCATCCGGTCAGGATTATTGGGATCGATCCAGAAGTCGTGGGTGTCGCCGTGCGGGCTTGGGAACAAGGTGAAGGTTTTGCCACCGTCTGTTGATTTGTGCGCCTGTTGGTTCCAGACCCAGCAGGTGTCTGGTTCGGTGGGATGGGCGTAAACGTGCATGTAATACCACGGCCGCCAGCGCAAATCTCCCTTGTCGCACACCTTTTCCCACTTATCGCCGTAATTGTCTGATCGGTAGAGGCCGCGCGTGTCCCCTTCAGACTCGATCATGGCCCATACCCGGCCGGACTGCGCTGGTGACGCCGCCACACCGATCTTGCCCAACGTGGCCCATGAGCCATCTTTGTTTTTGGGCATCCCCATGTTGCGAGATATGTTCTCCCACGTGCTGCCTCCGTCGAACGAACGCCACATCCCAGAATCTGGGCCGCCAGAGTCGATGCTCCAGAATTTGCGTCGGGTTTGCCAGAAGGTCGCGTACAAAATGCGGGGATTGGACATGTCCATGCTGAGGTCAACCGCTCCTGCTCCGTCGCTCACGTACAAGACTTGTTCCCAGCTTTTCCCTCCATCTTTTGACCGGTAAACGCCCCGCTCATCGTTATCTTTGAAAGCGTGTCCTAAGGCAGCCACATAGACTAGATCAGGGTTTTCAGGATGAATGCGTATTTCCCCAATGTGTCGGGTGTTGGCGAGCCCGCAGTGGGTCCATGTGCGACCCGCATCGGTTGACTTGTAGACGCCGTCACCGTGTGTGACGTCAATCCGAATGGTGCTTTCTCCCATCCCCGCATAAATGACGTTGGGGTCAGATGGGGCTACCTGAAGTGCACCGACTGACGATGAGCTGATTTGCCCATCAGAAACACATTCCCAATACTGTCCGCCGTCATCGGTTTTCCAGATACCGCCTGCACACGCACCAAAGTAAAACACGGCCGGGTTTACCGGATCGCCTGCCACCGCCACTACCCGGCCGCCTCTGGTTGGGCCGATACAGCGGTAGCTCATAGATGAAAGATATTTCGGATCAATAGTCATAACTCACGTCTCCTAATCGTTTTAAAGTATTCGAATTTTGGGGCGTGTGAAGGGTATTTTAATTTTGGAGAGTAGGCAACCAAAAGCAGGTGTTGTGAACAAAAGTTCTTCATTCTTCATTTTAAATTGACAATTGGTCATTTGAGGGGCCAATAAAGAACAAAGAATGAGGAACGGAAGGCTCAATCACTCAAAGGATGTGTCATTGTCTGAAAGAAGAGTTCTGGCCCATTCAGCATCATCTTCAGCCAGTGGTGGCTCGGCCGGTTGGCTGTAATCGAGCCTTAAATCGTAGCGGGCCCGCTGGTACAAATCGTGCAAAATTTGATTCAGCGAGATGGTTGGCTCGTCGTCCTCAGACGTCAGAGGCACGGGAATGTCTGGGATGGCGGCTCGAATGTTGAACGCATACAGGTGCCCGTAGCGCGGACTCCACCCTCTGCGAATCAGAATGCGGTAGTCGCTGTCAATCACGTCTTTGTCAACCGGCATCGGCCGACCAGCTCTAAGCAGGTCAATTTCTACCAAGTTGGTCAGGGTGCCAAACAGCTCATCACGTTTTTCCTCATACTGTCTGCGGCCGTCTTTGTTAACCTTATTCACTGGGGAAAGAATTTCAATAGACGTGATCACCTCATGCGTTTGGGCTGCCCGAATCTCGAGATAGTAAAGGCTCTCTTCCAACGGAAGCTCTACTTCAAACACGCCATCTTTTGGCACAACTAGAGAGGTAGCTTTTGCTGAGGCTGGCAGCGGATTGGGAGAAATAACAGTCAGGTCCGGCCGCCTGCCGCGCACATCTTGGTCCGGCTTGATGATGTAGGTGTGGGTCTCTACGCTAACATAGTAGTTGGGTGTAACTTGTTTAGAAATCTCGTCTGCCAGCGAAGTCATCAGGCGTGTGTGTACGTCTGACCAAAGCGAAGGATGCTCGAGATAAGGGTCCATGCCGGGAAAGGGTGATTTCATGCGTGCATTATAGCAGAGTTGGTTTCTAAAATTCTAGACAGTGTTGAGAGCCATTCTTCATTCTGAACTGACGATTGGCAATTTGAAAAACTTGAGCAGTTGCCAATGCATAATGGAGAACGGAGAATAAGCGAGGACACCCTTCGACACACTTCGGCGGGCTCAGTGCAGGTGCTTGGGGCTCCGCTGATCAGAGGTAGGCTGGGCCAACGTGTTGGCCTTGGCAGAACAAAGTTCTGCAAATAGGCGAAGCGACCGCAGATCGGGATCGCATTAAGCAACAACTACTGACCGCGGTTTAAGAATGAATGGTCAGCCCACAAGAGAAAAACTGTGCTATAATGTCTTATGTCAATCAGGAACATTTGATCTATGGCAAAGGCGAAAACCTCACAAAAATCAAAAACCGTTTCCAAAAAAACAACCAAGACATCAGGTTCGAAACAGTCTACAAACGCGTCTCGCAAAACGCGGGGCGGTACCTCATCACGCGACCGATCAAAATCAAAAAGTAAAACAGCAGAGCCACGCTTCAAGCTGCCGGAATTTACCTTTGATATTCGCACTCAAGCGATGGTGATCGGCTTTGTGCTGGCCCTGTTTTCACTGTTTACGCTGCTTGCAGTGCTGTCGCCCGAACAGGGTGTGGCGACCGGCTGGCTGCTGGACCAAATGTGGACGGCGTTTGGTTGGGGTGGACCTGTAGGTATTGTAGCGACCGGTGGCGTAGGTATCTGGTTGATCTCTTGGGGATTGCGCCTGCCGTTCACCATCCGGCCGCCTCGCTTGCTGGGTGGGGCCATCTTATTCCTGATTGCTGAAGGATTGTTTACCCTTATCTCCTTTGTCATGAGCAACGGGCTCACCACGCTAGATGCGGTTAGAGAGGCTCAAAGCGTGGTGAGCCCATTGCTCATGACAAAGGAGATGAGGGTAAACAATCCTTCAGCAATCAGGAATAAGATGGCGCCACCCAGCAAGCGGGGCGGCCGGATGGTGAACGGCAGGCGCAATCCCCAAGAGA
>JBCCSO010000248.1:0-6787 GCA_039199965.1 Chloroflexota bacterium
AGCTATCGGCAAACGGCAGCGCTAGATTTCACCGGCCTACAGCTCGCAACCATCTCTGGTGCCAATGGAGCGGGCAAATCATCGATCTTAGATGGAGTCACATGGGCATTGTTTGGACAAGCGCGGGTCAAATCAGATGATGATGTGGTCAACAAAATTGCTAATCGGGACGGGGAAGCGGCCGAAGTTCGCTTTGAGTTTGAGCTAGACGGGCAAGGCTATCGGGTGATTCGGCAGAAAAAAGCGCGAAAAGCGATGTCGGTTGAGTTTCAAGCAGCCGTTGATGTGAACGCAGACAAATGGTCATCGATGACAATGGCGAAGCGGCGGGAAACCGATCAGGCCATTAGCGATCTGCTCAACATGAACTACGACACCTTTAGCAATGCCAGCTTTTTGCTACAGGGGCGGGCCGATGAGTTCACCACAAAATCGGCCGGGGGCCGCAAAGAGGTACTGGCTGACCTGCTGGGGGTCAGCGTATGGGACAACTACAAAGCGGCTGTCACCGAAAAACGCAAGCTGGCCGACAACGAACAAACCCTAATCGATGGGCAAATTAGTGAGATTGAGCTGGAGCTAACCGAAGAAACCCAGCGGCGCGAGGCATTTGAATCGGCAGAAGCCGAACACGGGCGTATCAAGCAGCTATTGGCTGATGGAGAAGTCCGGCTGACAGAAGCACGGCGCTCGGCCGATTTGGTGGCTCAGCAAAAACAAACGGTTGATGGGGCCGAGGCGGCGCTACGCCAAATGTCGAGCCGCCTGAGCGAGTGGCAAAATCGGCAAACGCGCCAAACAGCCGAACGGGAGGAGCTCGCCACCATTGTGGCTGACGAAGAGAAAATCCGGGCCGATCATACCGCGTGGGAATTGATCACGGCAGAGTTGGAGCAACATCAGGAACGGGCCAACGCATACAATCGCATTGACAAAGAGATGGAGCCGCACAAGCTCGCCATCGCCCGGGAGCGGAGCCGCTTGACGCAGGAAAAAGAGGGGCTTGAAAAGCGGAAAACTCAACTTGATGGGATGGCGGCTAAAAAAGCGGACCTATTGACGAATCAGGAAAAACAGGCGACCGGGCTAGCTGAAAGTGAGCAAACGCTAGCTGGATTAGCTGAGCAGGATGCAGCCCACCAGGCGGCACGGGATGAGCTGCAAAGACTGGAATCAGACCTGCGGTTGCTGGAGCAAGAGCGAGAGCAGCTCAATGCAGTAGCCCAAAATAGCGCCAAAGAGCGGGAGCAGTTGGCGGGGGCTGAAAACGCCATCAAACAAAAAAGTCGTGACCGGGATCAACTGGCACAGGAGCTGGAAGGGTTAACGGCCGAACAGGAAAAGCTCGCCCAAATGCGGGAAGAGGAAGCGGCTAAAAAAGCGGAAAACGAGCTGCTCCGGCCGCAGATGGTTGAGCTGAAAGAGAAAATGGATCGGCTGCAAAATGAGAAAAGCGGCTCGTGCCCCTTCTGTGGACAAGCGCTCACTGAAGAGCACATTGAGAAGACGCTGGCACAGTGGCAGGCGGAGGGCAAAAAGAGCGGCGATCAGTTCCGAGCGAACAAGGAGATGTTGGCAACGTTGGCGGCCGAGATTCCAGCCATCGATACAAAGGTAAAGGGGCGGCCAAAAACGGAGCGACAGCTGCAAACGCTTGAGCGTGAGCTGGCGGGGACAGAGCAAACCATCGGGACATTGCGCAAGGCATTGGCTGAGTGGGAGAAAGGTGGGCAAATGCGGCTGACGACGCTCAAGCAAGAGATCAGCGCGTTCATGCCCAAGCTGGAAGCACAAAAAATTATCGTTCAAGAAGCGGCCGAAGCATTAAAGGGGAAATCAGCCCTTGAGCGCAAGATCAGCTTTGCCAAAGAGGATTTGGCCCGGATCGAAACATCGCTGGCCCAAATTGAGCGGGATGAAAAGCATTGGGAGGAGCACAGTGCGCCTAAGCTAGCCGAGGTGTCTGAGCTATTAGAGTCTGACAGCTTCTTGGCAGATGATCGGGCGGCATTGGAAAAACTGACGGCTGCAGCCGAGGCGGTTGGCTATGATTTTGATGCGCATCAGGCCCAGATCAAGAAGCGGGATAAGCTGGCAGACGTGCCAGAGAAGTTCAGACAGCTTGAAGCAGCCGTGAGCAAGGTGGCATCGCTCGACAGTGCGTTGACTGACTTGGCTCAACAGATCACAGAGCAAGAAAAGCTGATTGCCGGACAGACTGAAACACTCGAAAGCGGCCGGACAATGCTGGCCCAACTGCAAGAAAGTGGCGGCAACAACCTAGCTCTAGTTGAACGTGAAGTGGGACAGCTGCGCGAGCAGGAAATCGCAGCCAGCCGGAAGATGACGCAAGCCCAAACAATGCTGGACGTGCTGGGCAAACAAAGGGAACGGCTCGAGCAAAAGCGGACGGATCGGGAAGAGGTGGTGCAGAAGATCGCTCGGCTGCGGGTAATTGAAAAGGCTACCGGCCGGGACGGCATCCAAGCATTGTTGATTGAGCGAGCTTTGCCAGAGATTGAGCAAACGGCCAATGATCTGCTGGAAAAGCTGACGAGCGGCCGGATGCGGGTGGAGTTTGACACCCAGCGAGAGCTCAAGAGCAAGAAGGGAGAGTCGGCCGAAACGTTGGATATTCGGATCAGCGATGAGGCAGGTGTTCGGCCGTATGAAAACTATTCTGGTGGGGAGCAGTTCCGAGTCAACTTTGCGATCCGTATTGCACTGTCGCAGGTGCTTTCGCGGCGGGCTGGGGCCAAATTGCAAACGCTGGTAATCGATGAGGGGTTTGGCAGTCAGGATCCAGAGGGGCGTCAAAAGCTGATTGAGGCGATCAACGCCATCCAGCCGGAGTTTGCGCTAATTTTGATCATCACCCATGTTGAGGAGCTGAGGGATGCGTTTCCAAATCGGATTGAGGTTGAGAAAACGAAGCAGGGGTCGATGATTGCGGTGAATTAAGCAGGTTGCAAGGGGCAAGTTGCAGGTTGCAAACGCCGAAGCAAGGATATTTTGTGGTACGCGAAATGAAAAATAGAGTAGGGGGCCAGCGTGCTGGACCCAGATTCGGACCGGAGCACTACAAAAGCGGATAAAGTAGTCTAATTATGAGTTCTTATCGAACATTGTTTTTTTATGGACTTTCAATATTTTGGGGATTGTTTGCATACTTGTTAATAGCCTTCAACTTTAGGATTTTGACTCTTTTTCTTGGCGTATTTTCATCATTTAGCTTAATTGCAATAAGCGTCTTTTACATTCGGTATGACACAGAATGGCCATTGGTAGTCAAAATTCTTGCTTCGATTTTTGCAATTACTTTTGGCTTTATATTTACTATCATTGTGGTTTTGATTACGGAATATTTTCTGTTTTGATTAAACAGGTATTAGATTATATGTCTGACTTAACCGACCTCCATGAAGATTTACGCACTGGCGTACGCCAACTGTGCAGCACATTCCCCGACGAATACTGGCGACAGCTTGACGCTGACAACGCCTATCCCACTGAATTTGTGCAGGCGATGACGGCTTCAGGCTATTTGGCGGCTTTGATTCCTGAAGAATACGGTGGGATCGGTGTAGGGCTGACCGAAGCGTCGATTATTTTGGAAGAAATCCATCGATCAGGAGGCAATGCGGCCGCCTGTCATGCCCAAATGTACATCATGGGAACGCTGCTGCGGCATGGCTATAGTAAACAGAAGGCGTATTACCTACCCAAAATCGCGTCCGGTGAATTGCGTTTGCAAGCGTTCGGAGTAACGGAGCCAGATGCCGGGACCGACACAACCAATCTACGTACCCGCGCTGTACGGAAGGGGGACAACTACATCGTCAACGGGCAAAAGATTTGGACCTCACGGGCAGAACATTCTGATTTGATGTTGTTGCTGGCCCGCACCACGCCGAAGGAGGAGGTGACCAAACGGACCTATGAGCTATCCGTATTCTTGATTGACTTGAAAAGCGCCATCGACCACGGAGTAACCATTGAGCCAATTGAAACGATGATGAACCATCAAACGACGCAGGTCTTTTTCGACAACCTGCGCATCCCGGCCGACAGTTTGATAGGGGAAGAGGGGATGGGATTCCGCTACATTTTAGATGGGATGAACGCGGAACGAGCCTTGATCGCGGCCGAATGCATTGGAGATGGTTACTGGTTTATTGATCGAGCTAAAAGTTATGCCAGCGAGCGCGAGGTGTTTGGGCGGCCGATCGGGCAGAATCAGGGGATACAGTTTCCGATTGCGCAGGCATATATTCACGTGCGGGCGGCCGATCTGATGCGATACGAGGCGTGTAGGCTATTTGATGCGGGGCAGCCGTGTGGAGCGGAAGCAAATATGTCGAAGCTATTGGCGGCCGATACTTCATGGGTATCGGCCGATGTGGCGGTGCAAACCTATGGGGGGCTTTGCGGCCGAATATGATGTGGAGCGAAAATTTAGAGAGACTCGCTTGTATCAGGTAGCCCCTATCTCAACCAATCTGATTTTGTCCTACGTGGTGCAGCACCTGCTGAAGATGCCAAGGGGTTTTTAAAGGGATAAAGGGGAAAGGGTGATGGATAAAATATGTGTGATGCTTATAGGTATGAGCATCACACAGAAAGATTTCTACCATTCAATTGGGTTGCCATCCCGGAAAAAGCCACCGTTCGGACCATCGGCCGGGAGCGTGGCCGCCCAGACAACCCCAGCGGCGCCTTCGCTCACGTCACGCGTAGCGCTGGAGCCGCCCATATCGGTACGAACCCAACCGGGGCAAACGACATTGATTTTGACGTCGCCCGTTGTTTGGTGAGCTGAGATGGCGGTAATGGCGTTCATGGCCGTTTTCGAAACTCGGTAAGGGACTGCGCCAGAGCCCATCTCGTTTAAAGCCCCCATCCCTGAAGAGACATTCACAATTCGGCCGTATCCGGCTTTGTTCATGGCGGGAAGCGCGTGCTGAACGGTGCGCAACACACTGAGCGAGTTGTTGCTAAACGCCTCGGCCATCGTTTCAGGCGTGGTGCCAAGCAAAGACGAATCATGCCCACCGTAGACCCGACCCGCGTTGTTGACCAACACATCGATGTGCCCTAGCTCTTGCCAAAGCCAATCAAAAAACTGGCTAACCGACTCGTCTGAGCCAACGTCAAGCGCTTGATAATGAACAGTTCCATCGATTTTAGCCGCGGCCGCTTTTGCTGTTTTTAGATCACGAGCGGTAATCACAACCTGATATCCTTTTTCTGCCAGAACACGGGCGGTTTCAAATCCAATCCCTTTGGATGAGCCAGTGATGACAGCGATTTTTTCAGATGACATGACTATTTCTCCTGCCGAATAATACGATAGTTAAAGTCAGCATGACCTACCACACCCCACATGCTGAGCCAGAAAGGCATCATCCCCTCGGTGCCTCGCGCGGTAGATAAGGGTCCAAGGTCGATGGGATCATCCCAGCCGAAGCTTTGCAGCAGACTGCGCACGGCCGCTTTCGCCTCAGCACTGTCACCGCTGATAAACACGTCGTGCTGACCTGAAACCCGGCCGGGGTCAACCATAATGTCACAGTTCATCGTGTTGAGCGTTTTGACCACACGAGCCTGCGTGAGAATCTTCTGGACCTCTTCTGCGGCCGAGGTTGTATTGGATAATGACGGAATCAACGAAGGTGGCATCCCGTTGCTAAAGTCAAGCGGATTGGTCACATCGATCACAACTTTACCAGCCGTGTTGTCTGCTCCGGCCGCCTCAGCCACCTGCAAAACAAATTCACCCTTCGCCGCGATTATAACGATCTCACCAAAGTCTGCCGCTTGGGCAAACGTCCCTACGTGGGCGTTTTCTTCATATTGATTGCGCCATTCGGCCGCATTCGCATTGTCGGCTGAGCGGGCTCCCATCATCACTTCATGTCCCAATGCCATCAATTTATTGGCCAATGCCTGACCAACCATACCTGTGCCTAATACACTAAATTTCATGAGTTTTTCCTCATGGCTCAAAGCCATATTACATCTATACAAGCAGTATAAACCTTATTTTTTAGTTGTGAATCGACTATTTGTTGATATATTGCTTCCTAAAAGTTTATAATAGACCCTTGGTAATTATTCAGCACTTGTATGTAGTAGCTCTTTGCTTAACGAATTCAGCGACTAAAGTCGCTACTACGAACATTTTTCTTGTCCTACTAAACAAATATGATGCTTATTGCCAAGAAGCAGCAGTAGCGAGCTGTTTTCTCACAGCAGTTACACAATTTAGGCATTCAAATGTTTACCACAGCATTGAGCAGTTTATCTTTATCAGCACACCTCTAGCCCATGGTCCACTAATCATATGTTGAACAGTCTTTCTGACATTGAGGCATTTATTCGCGTGGCTGAAACGCTAAACTTCACCCGTGCAGCGGCTGAACTGCATGTGACGCCAACTGCAGTCAGCAAGGCGGTGGCGCGACTTGAAAACGAGATCAATGCCAAGCTGTTTATCCGCACAACGCGGCAGGTGCAGCTTACGGCAGAGGGAGAACTGTTTCGAGACCGTTGCGTGGCCGCTTTTGCTGAAATTTCGGCCGGACTAGAAGGGATTGAAGTGTTGCGTGATCAAACAACCGGGCCTGTCCGGCTGTCCGCACCGTTTATCTTGGGCCGCCGTCTTGCAGCGTCCTTGCCAGATTTGATGGGGAGACACGCCAACTTAGATCTACGACTGTTCCTAACCGATGACTATGTTGATCTAGCCGAAGACCGGATTGATATCGCCATCCGCATTGGTGCAGGA
>JBCCSO010000249.1:0-6759 GCA_039199965.1 Chloroflexota bacterium
AGCCTGCGGAATTTAGCTATACTAAATTCGATCAACCATTATGGATGTACCAGCCATTATCCAACTCCCCAACAACATCTCGCTTGTACAGAGCTCGGCTGGCACCATTCTTGTTAATTCTCCTCCAGAAACACTCAAACTCATTCTAGCGAACGGCCATCAGGTTCCCCGAATTATCCTCCTGCCACCCGATGTATCGGCCGGTGAAGAGTTAGGCTCTACCGGATTTGTACGGGTGGGTATTAACTATGCCAGCATCGAGTTTTTGCTATACGCACAGTTTTTTGGCAATGGAAACCAGTGCCTAATTGTGACCCACACGCAATCCCAGAAAAGGCGCATTACCACCATTTTAGAAGAAACCTTTGAGGGTCCGATTGGCGACCTGCACGCCAACAACATGGCATGGCTAGCAGACGAATGCGAGACGGTCAGCTACTACAAGCCATTCGGCCGCGCCCCGGTCTCGTCTGACTTGTGCCAAATTATCAGCCTTGATGAGCGACCAGATGGTTTGATTGATGGGGTCACCAAGATTCACCATGACCAAGAAGTAGGAGAATATATTTTTATCGATGGGGACAAAGAAATCGGCCGGGTTTCCACTGCCATTACAGAACAGGCGACTCCCATCTCTTACCCACCATCCGGCCCCATTCACCAGCAGGAGCTAACTCTTCAGTTCATTGGCGGCAGCGATGGCTTCGACCCAGATGGTATCACCACCTGCTTCTTGGCTTGGCTGCATACAGAGTCACAAACCTTCGCAACGTTGTTTGATACGGCCGCCTTCATGCGTCAGCGACTGGCTCATTTGGGGCTGTCTACCAGACAAATTTCAGAAGTTGTCATTTCCCACCTGCATGAAGACCACATTGGTGGCCTGCCTGAGCTTATTTTAATGGGGGAAAACCAAATTCAAATTATTACATCAGACCTCATTTACCAAAGCCTGCTGAGGGTTCTGACGGCCATGTTCAACCTGCCTGTTGATGAGGTAGCCTCTCTATTCAAATTTGTACCACTCAATCCCGGTGAACCGCTGATGATGGACAGCAGGCACTTTGACGCAATTTATGCAGTTCACTCAATCCCAACGCTGGCGATCCGCTTAAATTCGCTTTATTTTTCAGGCGACATGCGCTATGACGAAGAGTGGTTTGATGAGTTGGTAGAAACCGGCGTGGTCACCAAAGCGCGCCGCGATGAGCTGGTTAGTTTCGCTGAAGGGGCGGCCATCGTTGTACAAGATGCGGGAGGCGGCACGGTGCACACGACCATCACCAAAGAGCTTCTCGAGCGTCTGCTGGCGGACGGCCGCCGGGTCGTTTTGGCCCACACCCAAGCGGGTGACCTGCCAAATTTAAGCGAAGAGCTTGAAAATCGAATTGATTTTGCATCTAGCGGCCAAATTATCGGGATGGGTGAGTCAGTTGAATCTAATCCGGAAGATGGCATTATGGAAACAATTCTGTCGTCTTCGCTGTTAGCGCGACTACCGTCTGACATTCGTCTGCAGCTCTGCCGAAATGTCAGCAAGCTAAGTTTTAAAAAGGGTGACAAAATCATCTCGCACGGGGATCTCTACAATGGTCTTGTCTACCTCGTACACTCAGGCTTGATCGAGGTGAGGTCTCAAGATCTGGCCCAGCTGAGAATCGTCACCGGCCGGGGCAGCATCATTGGAGAGCGGAGCGCACTGAAGGCTGGCACGTCTGAAGAAATTCGCCGAGTCAACAACACCTACGCTCAGAGTGACGCACAGCTCATTCAGATTGATGGATTCCTATTCCGACAGCTGGCCGATTATTTGGGATTAGAGGAAGGCTTTCGTAAAGCAGAGTGGCTGCTCAATCACTCTCCCTTTCAAGAGATGCTGTGGGCAGATATCCTTGATTTGGCCCTTGATCTTAAAATTCGTCACTGTGAACCAAGTGAAGTCCTATATGAACAGGGTTCTCTTGGCTTTGAAAGCTATATGCTTGTTTCTGGTCAAGTTGATCTAGTTGATCAGGATGGTCTCGTCAAAAACAGACTGACTGAGCCGGGCATTTTGTTTGGCGGCCGGGCGGCCCTCTTCAACGAAACGCATCACTTTCAAGCGGTCACCAATGGACCGGCTGAACTTTGGGTACTTGACGCGGTTGATCTGAAGAGACTGCACATCGCTCACCCCAATATTTCTCTCCGCCTGCGCGGTGATGAAATGATCCTACAATAGAGAGCTCCACATAATTGAAAGTCTAGACTTTGAGCTTAAGCTTTCTCAATTAGAGGGCGTACACGCAGTACAAAGCTACAAAAACCAAGATAGCAGGGAGCAGACCGGCAAGTTTAACAGTTGTCTGGCAATTAATTTCGAAAAACATCATTATCTTCATTGATCTACCATTACATACGTAAGCTAGCTGCACCTGTATCCGTTTGGTTCATACCTTTTAGAAAAAATCATAGTTAACTTTGACATTAGCTTGTTTTCTACCGATCAAGCAATCAAGCTTGTAAAGTGCAGACATTTCATCAGGCTCAACCCATTCTGGCGACATTCTGATACGGACCCCCTATTATTTTTGACTCTCGGCCGCCTGGCTAACATGTAAGGTTTAAAAAATTTATGCGTATCCTGCTTATTATTTTGGTTGTTCTCGTTATTTTTGTTTTGATTATCGTCATTGGCGGTCGCGCCTATGTCAATAACTTCCCTCGTCCGTCTTCGGTAGGAACCGGTACAATTGCCCCCTGCCCAGAATCACCCAATTGCGTCTCTAGCAAAGAAACAGATGACCTTCACAAAATCGATCCATTTGACATTGGAGCTGATGGGGCACAATCTACTTTAGCCCAGCTTGAGCAAGTACTGTCTGAAATGGACAATAGCACCATCATCACCAAGACCGACAACTATCTGTTTGCGGAGTTTCGGAGCCCCTTTTGGCGCTTTGTCGATGATGTTGAATTCTTTGCAGGGCCAGACAAAATAGATGTCCGTTCTGCTGCCCGCATCGGCTACTCAGACATGAACGTTAACCGGAAACGTGTCGAATCCATCCGTAAAAAGTTAGCCTCATTTACAGAATAATTGCTGCCTAGCTGAAACAATTATGTAACTTAGTCAGCCTGACAGGAGAAAGGTACCGTTGTATCTTGTAGACATGAATCCGACCGATATGCTAACCTGAAAGTTAGTTGGGGATTTGTGCAAGGCCGTCTGTTCATACAACTGACTATCACATCACCACAAACTTTACCTATCCATTTTTGCTAGAAAACACCCTTTTTCTGCAAAACCGAAAAGAGTTACATGAGTGACGACAGAAAAACAATCGTTTGTATTGAAGACGAACCTGACATGATCGATCTTGTTCGATTAATTTTGGGTAATCACAATTTCGAAGTTCACGGTGCACTGGGCGGCCGTGAAGGGCTAGAACTCGTGCGCGAACTAAAACCAGACTTAGTCCTGCTTGACCTAATGATGCCTGAAATGGATGGATGGCAAGTATTTCAAACCATCCGTGTTGAAGAAGGTATTAGCGATATTCCAGTTGTCATACTAACCGCCAAAGCGCAAAGCATTGACAAGGTGTTGGGGCTGCATATCGCTCGAGTAGATGACTATGTTACCAAACCTTTTGGGCCGCAAGAGCTGCTTGCCTCAATTAAGCGAGTGCTGTCTGAAAAAACAAAAGCGGTTCCCTAATTTACCGGACAGATCGTAATAAAATTTAAAAGAGAGCCTACTTTCACAGCCAACATGACCTAGGGACTATACACACTGTTCAAAAAGTAATTGCAGCAAGTTTAATATTGAATATGATTATGGCAGTTGGGTACTGGTTTATATACTTAAGCATGCTTGTAAGCCTTGCTGCAAGAGCGGTTTCGCAGAAAGATGAAGTAAAATCTGTACCAATTCAGCATAGCACCCGCTATACTTTGATAGACTGTGTTAAAAATAGTCACTAGCAAGACAGTTTCCCCACAAGCTTCTTGCATTTGAATTCTAGTAGGTAAAGAGTTTGGCTAAATCTATATTAATTGTTGATGACGAACCGATGGCGAGAACGCTTCTGCGTCTTATGCTCGTCCGTTCTGGGTATGAAGTAATCGAGGCTGTAGATGGCTACGATGCTTTGGAAAAGCTCCGTACAATTTTGCCAGACTTAGTTGTGCTAGATGTTATGATGCCCGGGCTAAATGGATACGACGTGTGTGCAACCATTCGCGATGAGAAGGCAACGTCACGAATTCCAGTGATTATGCTGAGTGCTAAAACGGACACAGTCAGCATCAATCAGGGGATGGAAGCTGGTGCAACATTATATTTGACCAAACCGGTCTCGCCTGATGAACTGACGCGGAACGTATCGGAAGTTTTGGCTGAAGTCAGCAATCCATTCCAAAATCCACTAGGTTAATTTTTAAGCACGTCTCGCTTATGAGGGGTAGAATCTGCGAGGGAATTAAACGAGTGTGTCTCTCGAGCACTATGTCTAGTGAACTCGTTTCACTTTAATCACATTTTATCCAATTTATTACCTGTCCTGAGCACCAACTAGGGGATAAATTAGATCAAGATTATGCTGCAATTATTTATTAAAGATGCAAAAAGATGGATTGTACCGTGCGGGTACGATGAATCTACGCCTTTGACCTTTGTGCTGACATTGAAAATGATGTACCAGCAACTATCTTTGAGAATGATGCTTTGGTTTCGCATTGCACAGTGGGGACGCCAAAACGGTATACCAGCGATTCCGGGTGTCATGTTCCGCTGGATCATACGCCGATTTGGCACTGAAATTAGTTTAGATGCGCCAATTGCTGGTGGGCTCTATATTGCACACCCTGTAGGGGTTACGCTTTTTCCACGTTCGATGGGTGAAAACTGTTCAGTGATCGCGGCCGTCACCATTGGACTGCGTAATATTCACGAATTTCCGGCCGTGGGTGACAATGTTTTTATTGGCACAGGTGCACGCCTGCTGGGTGATATTAAAGTTGGGGATGATGTAAAAATCGGTGCCAATTGCGTTGTTGTCAAAGATGTGCCAGATGGGGCAACTATCGTTGGCGTTCCCGGAAAAGTCATTTCAATTTACGGCGAAAAAGCAGTTCCAGCCAAGTAGCCACTGGTTCTGTCTTTGGGTAGCCCAAATAAATAATCATTTGGTTAAAGTCCCGATAGATTCGATGTAAAGCGGTTTTCCGATCTCTTGCAGAATAGTTTTTCTTTTGAATCACCTTACCAAACAATTACAGGAATCAATTTATTTCATCATGGTAATTGGCTATAATGCAATTTAGTTTAGTGGTCAACACACCACAGTTAATTGGAGAACATCATGAATCGGACTGTAAGAATCATCGCTTTAATCGCAATTTCAACCGCATTCGGTTTCCTTGTCACACACGTAGGCATGTGGCTAATGGGTACCAACGCAGATGAGTACGGACTTTACTTCGGTACAACTGGTGACGGTTTGGCTTACTATCCGCTCACCATCATTTTTGGCGGTTTGACCATCGCCATTTGGCTAGACAAATGGCTTGGCACCGAGATCCTGCCTCATTAGAATTATTTGTAAAATAGTTCGTTGTATCATCTGCTGATACAACACGGTCAAAACTACAAAAAGGCATTTTGATTTTGTATCAAAGTGCCTTTTTTCGTTTCAGGCTCTACGGTTTAAAATAGGCTGGTCCAGTTCGTTCTTCAAGCACCGGACAAACACTGAAAGCTTCGCCATTTGCAAATAGAAACCCAGCAAAAAAGTTGGACGAAGCACTAAGGGCAAACAAATTAGCTTTGTAGGGTGCTGTGATCGGCGTCTCGCCTCACCGCCACCGACACGGTTAGAAACTCAGCCAGAGCGCACCAATCACTTTTTATTTGTTTGTACTTAGACAGAGAAAATCAAACCCCCATACAAAGAGGATTTTAATGAGTGCAAAAGTAATTGATGGCAAACAGATTTCTGCCAAAGTTCGTCAGGAAGTAAAAGCGGCCGTAGACGACATGCAGGCTGCTCATAGCTACACCCCCGGTCTAGCAACTGTGTTAGTAGGCGATAATACCGCATCAGCAACCTATGTACGCGCCAAGCATAGAGCGTGTAATGAGGTTGGTATCCGCTCTATAGGCCATGAGCTACCGCCTGATATTTCTCAAGAAGAGCTCCAAGCCGTTGTAAAAAGCTTAAATGATGACCCCGAGGTAGACGGCATCTTGGTTCAACTGCCGCTGCCCAAACACATTGATGAAGAAGCGATTTTAGGCACCATCGATTTAGGCAAAGACGTTGATGGCTTCCACCCCATCAACATAGGCCGCTTGGCGATGAAAGGGCGTGATCCACTATTTATTCCATGTACCCCATATGGTTGTATGCGCTTACTTGACGAAGCGGGTGTTGATCTGAATGGGGCAGAAGCGGTTGTCATCGGGCGATCAAACATTGTGGGGCTGCCCATGGCATTCCTGCTCAACAACGCTAACGCAACAGTCAGCATTGTGCACAGCCGCACAAAAGACATGCTTGATCATCTCAAACGGGCAGATGTAATCGTAGCGGCCGTCGGAATCACAGAAATGGTCAAAGGAGATATGATTAAGCCCGGTGCGGTAATCATCGATGTAGGCATCAATCGGAAGGATGACGCTAGCAAGAAACGGGGCTATCGCTTGGTTGGTGATGTTGATTATGATGACTGTCTCCCTGTGGCGGGTGCCATCACCCCAGTTCCGGGTGGTGTGGG
>JBCCSO010000250.1:0-6725 GCA_039199965.1 Chloroflexota bacterium
AAGCGATAGAGTACATTGTCGGTGCCGCTACTGCCGTTTAGCGTGATGGGTAGGTTTTTGTATTTAGGAAATTGTTCTGAGATAAGTTGGCGTACAAGCTCCGAGGTTGTTTCTACTTCGTCCGCATGTAGCTTATCCATCGACCGACTCGCTGCAGTTATTCATTCTCAATTCTTCATTGCCGATTGACAATTTAAATGGCCAATTGCCAACGGAAAATGAAGAATTGAGAATTTCTAGACACCCGCACAAAATATTAAATCAAACGCGCGTAATATATTCGCGGGTTTCAGTGTTTACTTTAATGCGATCCCCTTCTTTCACAAAAAGAGGGGTGCGGACCTTCAAGCCGGTCTCTGTGTGGATCTCTTTGGTTGCGCCAGAAGTGGTATCGCCTGCTACTGCGTTTTCGGCCCAAACGACGTCAAACTCCAAGCTTTTTGGCAGAATGTAGTCCAAAACTTCAACTTCATGAAAAAGAAGCTCCAGCTCAAGGTTTTCAGTTAAGAATCCTGAATCATCGCCAAAGACATGATGTGCCACGAATGACTGTTCATAGGTAGTGCCATCCATGAAGACGTAGTTGTCGCCATCATCATACAGGTATTGGACTTGGCGCTTGTCAAACCGTACATCCTCTACCCGATCACCAGAGGTAAATGACATGTAAGTAATAGAGCCGGTACGCATGTTTTTGACGTTGACTTTGATGGTCGCTTTGCCCCGGCCGGGTTTGCGGTGTTCGTATTCTTGGACTTTAAATAGGTCGCCGTCTTGCGTAAACGCGGTGCCACGGCGCAGTTGATTTACATCGATCATAGGTTGTTTTAAAGACCTTTCAGGTTTTCAAAACCTGAAAGGTCTATTTAATTGCTTATTGAGATTCGAAAAGGTCTTGGCAGGCTTACACTTTTATTCTACGCAGGATTATGTTGCGGGCAAAAAATGTAAATGTTTGCTCCGTTTAATTAAACGCTGCGGGTCAAGCTGCCATCAATCCGAATATTTTGGCCGGTGATATATGCGCCACCATCAGACAGTAGGAAGGCGACTGTTGCTGCGACTTCTTCGGCCGTGCCGTACCGCCCCATTGGGATCTGAGCCACTCGATCTTCTTTTTCAGGCAAACTGTCAATGTAACCAGGCAGAACATTATTCATGCGGATATTGCTGGCGGCATATTTGTCTGCGTAGAGTTTGCTGTAAGCTGCCAAGCTAGCTCTAAACGCGGCCGACGTGGGGAATTTAGGATCAGGCTCAAACACAGCAAATGTTGAAATGTTCACGATGGCACCGCCTCCGGCCGCCTCCATATGAGGAGTCACCAAGCGGGCCATACGCACGGCCGGCATCATGTAGTAGTCCATCCCCAAATGCCAATCCTCATCACTAATTGATAGGATGTCGCCTTTTGGCCCGTGCCCGGCACTGTTCACAACTGCATCGATCCGGCCGTAAGTCTCCATCGTCATTTCAACTAGCTTCTCGAGATCGGCCGGAACCAAGTTTGAGCCAGTTAACCCAATCCCTCCCAGCTCGAGCGCTAGTGCTTCCCCTTTTCCAGATGAGGAGAGGATGGAAACTTTGTAACCGTCTGCCACTAGCTTGCGCGCACATGCGGCCCCCATTCCGCTACCGGCTGCTGTAAGAATTGCTACCTTTTGATTTGTCATTTTGCCTCCAGATTCAGTGATTGATCAATTCTAGATTAGACGGGAAGAAGTGTCGATCAAGGTTGACAAATAGAAATAAAAACTATAGAATTAGATCATATGTTCTAGTTAAATCTGGCCTATGCTTTGAATGCTTTAGGAGGCAATAACATGACAAATTTTGTGCTAATTTACAGTGGCGGAACCCCCCCACAAACCCCTGCAGAACAAGAAGCGATGATGGCAGCTTGGGGTGCTTGGTATGGCAAAATGGGAGAAGCTGTGACAGATGGAGGCAATCCGTTTAGTGGTGCAAAGCAGATTACGGGGGAGGGAGTGGCTGAAGGTCACGGTGCAGGGGAAAGGCTAACTGGGTACACAATTATTTCGGCCGCTTCTCTTGATAAGGCTGTCGAACTTGTTGGCGATCATCCGCACACGCAGAGTGGTGGAACAGTTACCGTTTATGAGACCTTTGCAATGTAGCACTGTCTTTTAAATCTATGAAACAGGGTCGCAGGACGCTGCGATCCTAGTTTAATTTATTCGAGCCAACTCTCTCGCCTGCACCATTGCCTGCACACTCAGCCTTACATCCTCTTCCATAGTCGCCCAAGAACACACACTAATCCGAATAGCCGGTTCATTTTGCCAGATAGATCCCCCACACCACATGGTGCCAGACCGCTGGACGTTTGCTATTGTGGCGGCCGTCTCTTCTGGTGAATCACACTTAATGAGGCATTGATTGAATACAATATCATTTTGCACATGGAAACCCGCAGCGGCCAATTGCTCCCCAAAATCTTGAGCTCTAGCCACCATTGTATCCATCATTTGCGCAACCCCTTCACGCCCCAAATATTTTAGCGTCGCCCACAGCTCAATCGATCTGGCTCGTCGAGACATGTCCGGGGTGTAAAACATCCCGTCTCGATCATCGCTTTGTTGAAGGTATGAACCGGTCGCTGCCATCGCTGCGTTGAGGGCTGAGCGATGTTTGCACAGCACAATGCCGCAGTCATAAGGGGTGTTGAGCGTTTTATGGCCGTCTACCGCCCATGAATCCGCTTTTTCGATACCAGCGGTCAAATAACGCAGGTTTTCTGACACGGCCGCCCACAGCCCAAACGCCCCATCAATGTGGACCCACGCACCGGCCGCATTGGCTTTGTCACAGACGGCATTAAAATCATCAAAAGAACCGGTGCTGACGTGGCCTGCCTGCAAAATAATCAGGCAGCTTTCGTCTAATTCTGGTAAGTGATCCGCGATGATTCTTCCTTGTGCATCTGCGGGAACTTTTTCGATACGCTCGTTTCCCAGCCCCAATAATGCTAACCCTTTCCAAACGCAGCTATGGGCCTGCTCACCCACGATCACCCGAATTTCTGGTGCGCCAAACAGCCCCTTGGCATTCACGTCCCAACCCAGTTTTTGCATGATGGTGTGTCTTCCGGCCGCTAAACCGCAGATATTGGCAACAGATGTTCCGCCAACCAGCCCCAGCGCCGTGCTTGGAGCGAGCCCTAGCAAATCTGCACACCATCCCTCAGTCACCTGCTCCAGCTTTGCGGCGATGGGAGACATCACGTACAGGGCTGCGTTTTGGTCCCAGACTTGAGCCATCCAGCCAGCGGCCGCGGCTGTGGTAATAACATTGCCGTTGACAAAACCAAAATACCGGCCGCCGGTTGTGGCTGTTGTGGCGGGAGCGCCATAGTTATTGAGCATTTCTAAGATCGCCTCACCATCTTGAATATTATCCGGTACCGGCTCGTCAAAAACGTCTAGATTGGCAAGGGCTTCATCGATGGGGTAGATCGGTTTGCTTTCAATTTGATCGATGTAATCAAACGCATACTGCTTGGCTTGTTCAAACAATCGCTTATTCTTGAGCTGATCACGCATATCTGATTGGATGGAATTTGTCATGTTGCACCTTTAATGATGGGATTTGAGTAGGTGGAGTTTATGTTGATTTTGGTTTGCCGACTAGAACAACCAGCTGGGATGAGGTAGAACAATTTACACCGCTAACCAAGCTGAGGGAGTTTTGCCGGTCCAGCGTTTGAACGCCCTGTTAAAAGAGCTTTGCTCGTTGTAGCCCAGTGCATACGCAATGTTGGCCATGTCTTGCTCACCCTTTTGCAGTAAAAGAAAAGCTTGCTCTTGTCGATAGACATCCAGAAGTTCTTTGAAGGTAATATTTTCGGCCGAAAGCTGCCGCTGCAGCGTGCGTTTGGAAAGGCCTAGCTCTGCTGCCACATCTTCGGCCGAAAATGCGCCATCTTCAAGGGCTTGCGGTAAGCGGGTGCGGATAGCATAGACCAATGGGGCTTCTTCGAACTGCTTGATTTCAACCTGCTCTGCCACGGTGCGGAGCGTTTGTTTGAGCAGTGGGTTAGCGGTTTGATTTGGCAGATCCCATACGTTTGCACTTAATTTAAAACCTGCATGTTTGCTCCCTAATTTAACCGGTACTTTCCAGTACTTTTCAAACATTGCGGGATCAAGCTCGGCTGATTGCGAAAGTTTGACCTCTTCAATACTGTACCCATCAAAATGGGCGCTAAAGCGCTGATGGGTAATGGCTAGGGTCCACTCCTCAGAAATAAAACTTGAAGGTTCCGTTGGCAGGCTTTTGACCCAAACCCAATCCCCTGCATCATGGGTAAACTCTAGACTAATGTCTATCGAAACGAGCCACAGAAAAAGATTGAGTATATGCAACGCTTCACCTAATGTATCTGCCGTTTTAACCAGATGATCGAGCATGCCAAACTCGCTAAACGGGATGACTAAACCAGCTTGAGTCGGGAGCGTTGGGTCTGGGAATTTGCCGAAGGCGGTCATCCAAATTTGGGCAAATGCGGCGTCTGGCACAGACGTGAAAGGATCATCTAGTTGATCGGCCGTTAAGCCTGTAGGAGCCAATAGCTCTTTTGGATCAAGCCCTAAAGATTTGAAGCCTTTGAGTGCAGCTTTTACAGATACGGCCGGAATAAGCGGATGCATGCAGAAATTATAGCGATTGGTATGAAATGGCAAAAGCTTGCAACTACCGGAAATTTCGATGCAACTTTGGTTGTTTGGCACCAAATGACAAATTGTTGGCGTTTGGTGCCAAGAATCGTATTCAGACAAAACCTAAACTTCTTTAGTTTTCCCTAACTCGCTTTTAAATTGGGGGTGCAAAAGCAGGTGAGTTGAAAGAAGATTGATGTGTGAAAAAACAATCCAATCAACCACCTGCCGGAATAAATTATCAAGCTCAACAAGCGATTGAGCAAATGGTCTCAACATTGCCTAAAGGGACAGATTTAGCCCTGTGCGATGTTATTAGTGCCATGTATAGCGGTTACTTTATTGAATCCGGTGGTGCCATTACGCCAGCAGTCGATCGATATTTGGCAGCTCACTCATTTGATGAAAATGAGCGAAATGCTCGAACTCGTCGGGCAGCTAAAGCAGTTACCTATGGACAATACCACCTGAATGAATTCATCAAAAAGCTTTCGTCCATAGTCGAAACAAGCGGTGAATTCAAACCAACCATAATCCAAGGGTATTGTTTGAAACCGGTTGATATGACATCATTTAAGAGACCAAAAGCCGAAACGGTAAAAAGCAAACAGTACGATAGCACGGCTAACCGTGCTGTTGCCGGTGTCCCATACGGAATCATGGGAACAACCGGAATGGTAAGCGATCAGAGAGTTGCCATCTTAAACATGCTCATCTGTGGCAATATCAATCAAAATGAACCCTCCCATGAAATGGAACGGGTGTACAAAAAAGTGGCAGAGCTGTTGAAGATGGATGAGATCGCTCTATTTGATGCCGGTTTTTCACTCATCGATGCAGTCATTCATGGGGTTACACAGTGTGTTGTTCGCTTGGCTAAGAACTGCACAGTTGGCAGACTGCCGGGAGAAATCCCTCCCCAAACATCAGAGAAAGGACGACCACCAAGCCGTCATCAGGCGGAAGTGGTAAGACCCTTGGCCCGTCTTCATGGAAAGAAATTACTGGAAGCGACTGCTCCAGATGAGACGATGACATGGTTTGATGACGATGAGAAAGAAATCAAGATTGAAATTTGGTGCCCGGTTTATTTTCTGGAACGCCATTTAGATCGTTTGAATGATGAGGGCCAAAAAGGTGAGTTGAGAAAAAAGCCGTTGAAAGTGGTTGCCATTCACCACCCTGATTTCGATGATCCTTTGCTGCTTGGCACACCGATTGTGGAATTAAAACCCCAATCAATGGCACAAATCTATCCAGAACGTTGGCCGATTGAAGGAGTGCCTCAAACTGCGAAATTTCTTTTGTCCGGTGGCGGTGGCCGCCATTATGTCCATCATCCAAGAGCTGTGAGTCGGTTGCCTGCCTTATCGATGATATTTGGATCATTGCTCAAGTTTTTAGCCGCTTCTTTCCCACCGATTCGCTCAGGCTTTTGGGATCGAGAGGTTAAACCGACTTATGGACGCTTGTTAAAGCAATTAAAAAAAGTTGGCCTACCACTTTCAGAACAACTTTCTAAAAAGGCTTCGGTAACAGCCCATTTGCCGGTTGGATACGAAGCCATCAGACTTTCAAAGGCATAAATCAATGCTTTTCAAGTCACATTTTGATCCCACTTAGGGAAAACTAAAGAATAATGGAAGTGATATTTTAATTGCATTTCTGAAGAGCAAAGATTTTGCGAGCAAAGTTCATAGTTGCCTGCAGGAACTTAACCTTTTGGTGAAGGAATTCTCTAAATACTCAAAGCTGTAATCCCAACCTGGCTATGTGGTGGTCTTCTGCAGTTGCTCCGGCCGGTCTCCTGACCGCGTCCGCTCAACTCATCATTTTTAAGCACCGGCCGGTTTTAAGCAGGAACTGGCTTTTATGTGCGTTTTGGTCAATGGGCGAGATAGGTTGTAAATGTAAATTGATGGCGTCGCGCGGGGATATTACCCAACCACCTTGATCTCAAACCCAGTTCGATAACAGATAGCGAAGTTCCCTAACACTCACCCCACCAATCTGCTCAATTTGCACCCCACTAGGGGAAGTGTCCTT
>JBCCSO010000251.1:0-6717 GCA_039199965.1 Chloroflexota bacterium
CAGATCCCCACTGCGGCGGCCGGTTCCGCATCACGCGCATCGGCCGCACAGAATTTAGCCACGCAGATGTCACACTGGTCCCATTGCCTGAGGAGGACGGAGAATGACGGTAGAACGCATAGAGCTACGGCCGGGGTATTCTATTTCCCGCATCATCAAAGGGGGATGGCAGCTTTCAGGCGATCACGGTGAGGTGGTACGAGTAGACGCCATCAAAGACATGCTCGAATTTGTCGATGCGGGTATCACCACGTTTGACTGCGCTGATATCTACACTGGTGTTGAGCTGATGATCGGTGAATTTATTGAAGATGTTCGTCAAACACGAGGCGAGTCAGTCTTGGACAGGATCAAGGTTCATACCAAGTTTGTGCCAGACTATGACAAACTTGCCGGTATCAATCGCGGGTATGTTGAGAGCATTATCGATCGCTCTTTAAAAAGACTCCGTTTACCCAAACTCCACTTAGTCCAAGTCCACTGGTGGGATTATGCGATACCGGGCTATTTGGATGCGCTCCACGTACTAAAAGAGCTGCAGCAGGCGGGTAAAATTGAAAACATCAGCGTGACTAACTTTGATGGGGCCCATATTCAAGAGATCTGCGAATCTGGGATTGATTTGGTTTCAGCCCAAATTCAATACTCTGTTCTAGACCAGCGGCCGGCCGGGGCTTTCACCCAAACTTGCCAAGCTCATAGCGTGCATCTCCTTTGTTACGGAGTGCTGGCCGGTGGATTTTTAACAGAAAAATGGCTCAATCAACGAGATCCCGGCCACCAGTTTGCCAATCGATCACTGGTCAAATATCGGCTCATTATTGATGAATTTGGCGGATGGGGATTATTCCAAGAACTGTTGGGCGTGCTGCACGCCATCGCCCAAAAACATGGAGTCACCCTAAGCACGGTTGCTATGCGCTGGGTTTTAGATCAACCACAAGTGGCGGCCGCGATTGTTGGGGCGCGGTATGCGCGTCATTTGCCACAAACCCTACCGGTATTTGATTTTGCCCTAGACAAAGAAGACGTCGCAGCCATCCAATCCGTCTTAGAAAAGAGCCAAGGTCCGAATGGCCCTGTTTACGCACTTGAACGAGATAAGGACGGGACCCACGGCCGGATCATGAAGTACAACCTTAATGCCTAACCAGACACCAAGATAGTTTCAAATTCGATCCTTTCTATGCCTTTAGGTGGCTCAAAAATATGCCAAAAACGCTCAAGCTCTGCATGTTCTATATGGTGGGCAACTACCGTTTTGTCTGCGTTTCTAGCTGTGGTTCGTGCTTTTAGTAATTCGAGCGGGGCTTTCAAAAAATATAGTTTATAGCTGTATCCTGCATCTAAAACTCGGCCGGTCCATTCTGCTCTGGCAGACCGGCTCCACAAGCTCCAATCACAAATCACATCCTGCCCATTTTCAAGGATCGGTTTGGCCTCCTCCCAGATCAATGATTTTTCGGCCGCTACCAAAACACCATACTCATCATTATGAATCGAATAATCTGTTTTGGCGATCATTCTTTCATCTAGCGTGAAACGCTTTGCGCTATATTGTTCTTCTAGCTGTTTTGCCAATGTGGTTTTGCCAGCGGTTGGCATCCCGCAGAAAAAGAAAACCGTCGGCATGTGTTAAACCTCTATGTCAATGATTAGTGGGACATGGTCGCTCAATTTAGAGCCGCACCAATCTTCAAAAGTGCCTACTTCAAAGTGCGCCATTTTTTGCTCCCACGTCTGCGGAATAAAAATATAGTCGATGTGGTATGTCGGCCCGTCCTTTTTCCGGTCTCGCCAATAGTGGGTGGGGATTGATTCATCCCCTTGAGCTTCATTCATATGTACATGATAGGCACTTGACATGCCCAATTCTGAGAATCGGGCCACCGTGTCTTCAAAATTTATTTTGTAGCCCGGCCGATCCCAAAATACATTGTTGTTAAAATCACCGGCCGCAATGCTAGGCTTCGCATGCAAAAATTCAGCATACACGTCCAAAGAGTCTCTTAGCGGCCCCGCTATCGCTTTTTTACGAATGCCATCGTTGGCGTGCATGGCCCAAATCGCCAGTAAATTAAAATCTATGGGACCTGTGACGGTTACAGGTGCTATAAATCTCAGGGCAGGATCGTATGATTGATCAAGTTCAACTTTAAATTGATTGAAGGGGAGCACAGCTACTCCCTTGTGTTTGTTGGAACCAATCCAAACGATGCCATTATCTGATTCAAAGTAGGTAGCCCACTCTGCACATTTGCTTCGCACAATTTCCGGCCGTGCGCATTCGGAAAGCACCGCAATGTCAGGCTGTAAAGCAACCAGTGCATCGAGCTTGCGATGCATGGCCATGTTGCAATTCCAAGCAATGAGTCTCATCAGCTGTCAAAGTGTACGACGGATCCAATCCCAGACAGATTTTTGTTTTTTGTCAGTTTTTGCCCAAGGTTAGTAAGCAGGAATGTAGCGGCCGGAAATTTTTGATTGGTTGAAATCAGTTTGAGTTTTAGAAGTTTTTGTACTTGTGCGTAGGCAACGGCCGATTCATCTCCCTCAAGATTATAGAGTGCGTATCTTTTTTCACCATCTATGTTTCGATGGGACTTGAGCGTCCAGCCTTGGCTGAGTTTATACATTAGCTTGTAGTCGGCCGAAGACAGCCGACAGCGTAAAAACCATTCACCAAACATGTCTAGATTGTATGCAGACTTTACACATAGCGCGAATTTTAGGCACAAAAAAAGATGGGAGATCGCTCTAGCCCATCTTTCTTTGCTTTTTCGAATAGGAGAAAACTATTTTAGTTGCACTGAGTCACGAACTTGCGTTGCTTTGTTGCGTATATCTAACAGAATTTTCGCATCCCTGCTTAAAACCGCGTGCCCGTAGACATCGGTTGAGTCTTCCATTTTTAAATTCGCGGTCGCACGCATCTGCCAAGGCCCTACCAATCGGGGAACAATTTCTCTGAAAATTTGACCGTTGAGTTTAGCCATCCACGTTTCATCAGCTGAAACATATTCGTAGCTAACGTTTGCGGGTAAAATTAAACCCGCCATTGTATAGTTTTGTTCTTCAGAATGTTCGCTACCTTGAAAGCGGCTACCATCTGGCATTTGAACAACATAGGAGTAATGTTCTTCAGGACTTCCCTTCATCAATGTAGCATTGACAGTCGCACCAGTTTCTGGATCAAGCTCTGTAATAGAACTACCAATATGATCTTTGCCGGGTTCATAAAATAGTTGCCCGAATGATACAGCTGCTGCCATCGCGTAGGTTGACAGCTCACCCATTGCTCTGACACTGTCACCTACACGCAGTGCTTTCTCTACACCCGCTAACATTGCGGTTTTGTGCATACGACGCACGACATGTCCAAGGGTTGTAATTCCTTCGGGAGGAAATTCATAGCGAATGAAGTCACTTTCAATCGATTGTGGTGAGTCAAAAATTAATGCGCTCATGGTAGCCAACTCTTTTCTGAAAATCTAGAAACTTACTGGACAAATATTTAACAGAATTATAACCAATCTGTCTACCTTTTGCAAAGAATTGGTGCGAATATCGTTTACATTTACATAAACAGCGAATAAGTTTTGTACAGAAACTTGTTCATATTTTGATTAATTCACCACATTTTTGGGTTAATCAGTCCCTAAATAGGATTTTTGTACAGCTTTTTGCTAATTTGTCCCACTTTTAGCGATATGCCAATACCTGTACAAACTGAGTTGTACAAAGAATTTAGACAGCTGTCTAAAAATTATTTTGATTGTGGATATCTCAGAAAAGCTTAATGTGAAGCGATTTAACTGGACAAAAATCTACAAAAGCCAGCTTCCTTCAAGTCGCAATAAATAGGCTTTTGTCTCAAGGCCACCTGCAAATCCGCGCAGCTTGCCATCTGATCCAATCACTCGGTGGCACGGAATAACGATAGGCATTGGGTTGGTTGCATTGGCTCGACCGACCGCTCGAATACTCTTGGGGCTATCAATCAATTGAGCGAGTTGCGTGTACGTGCGTAGCTCACCGTAAGGGATCGCATAGACTTGTTTTAATGATTTTTGCTGAAAAGTGGACAAGTAGTGCCAGCAAATTGGAATGCTAAATGCTTTCAAATTACCGGCAAAATATCTTTTCAGCTCATTAAAAATAGGTTCTAGTTTTAATTGATCTTCTTGTGGCTCAGTTTTTGTGAGCTTTTTAACTTGCGCCTTAAATGTAGCAGCAGATCCTCTGAACTGTGTGGCGACAAGCCCTTCTTCGGAAGTTGCTGCCCACATGTGATCAATAGGGGTGTCATCAAGTTTTGAAAACCAAACGCGTGTCATGTGTCACTGTACTACTAGCTCGAACTCATGGGTCACAGGTAGTTGCGCATCAGCAGCACGATAAGTAGCAGGGCGGCTGCGATTGATGCAAGTGTGACCACAATGCGAATAAGTAGTTTTTGCACAACTTCATTGTTGCCGGGCCCTGATTTGTATTGGACTCTTTCTTGCTTTTTTAAATCAGGAAAACTGGTTTTGATTGTGTCTGTAGAACGATAGGTTGGGATTTTTACGGTAGGGATTTTTGCAGGATTGGTTGTTTTGATGGTGGGAGCATCACCTGCTAAAGCCAAATTAGATCGGTCTCTACTGCGATGGGTTCTGATCATATCAGATGAAATGCGGGGCATTGACCGTATGGTTGGGGCAGCAAACGTATTCCGATCAATCGCTTTACCCACGAACGTAATTGTTTCAGCCTCAGGGCCTGCGGTAGACCGATGCACAATCGGTTTTAGTGATGGTGGAATAGGCATCATCCGATTCGCCTTGAAATCTTCAGCCGTTTTAATCAGCATAACTGATGTGTTGTCACGTCCGCCTGCATGGTTGGCTTTATCAATCAGCTCAAGCGCAAGGGGTGATACATCTTCAGGATGAGTTTCGATTGAATTTCGAATATCTGTCTCGCTGATCATGTCCGTCAAGCCGTCAGAGCAGACTAGGATCAAATCATCCTTGCGTAAAGGCATTCCCTGCCAGAAGTGGCTGTTAGGGCCAGACATCATGACTTGATCGGCCGTGACCGTGTCAACCGTTCCTAACGATCGTCGAATGATGTTGCGGTTTGGGTGCTTACGCGCTTCATCATCTGTGATAATGCCCGCTTCTAGCGCCTCTTGGACCCAGCTATGATCATTAGTAAGCTGATGGAGTTCTTGGTTTCTGTAAAGATAAATTCGGCTGTCCCCAACATGGGATGTGAAGATTAATCCCTCAAGGATAACCACAATTGCAACTGTAGTTGCCATCCCTTTGTATTCTGGAGTAGACGCGGCTTCCTCTATTAAAGCTTTGTTGGCCAAGGTAACCGCTTTATCAAGGTGGACCAACACCTGCTCAATAGTAATATTTTCTAAATTTACAAAGTAGTCAACGATGGTCTGTGTTGCTAATCTACTGGCACGTTCCCCTGCAATTTGTCCCCCAACGCCATCAGCTACAATGGCCAAATGAAAAATGACCGGTGATTCTACCTCTTTTATTCCGCTATCAAACGCAGCGAAGGCAACGAAGTCCTCGTTATTTTTTCCCACCATCCCCTCGTGGGTGCCAAAACTAACTAAATAATCGGTTACAGCATTTTCTTCTATCAGTTTCATAGAATGGACGATGACAGGGTACTTGATGAAAGTAGAGTCATTTTTAAATCAATTGTTTTGATCAATCGATTTAAGTGCTGAATAGAATCAAGTCTACTCTTGCTATATATTCCTTTTGGCAATGATTAATCTACGCTTTTGCTAAGAATGTAGTTTACTTTTGTTTAAATCCTCTCACCAGAAATTCGACGTAAAGGATTAAGAATTGTTACGGGAAGAGTCAGAGGCCGATCCTTTGTGTGAAGGCTAGAATTCTAACATAATTTGTTAGAATTTCTCTGAAGCTGATCTTTTTTTACACCTTAACTGTGTCCCAGTTTACATTAAAATTCTTTGCCTAATTCTGGTCGTATTGTTTTTGAATCCGGTAAGATCTAAGCTTCAAAATCAACCATATTTTTCCCTAATTTTCTTTGCTTGGTAGGCATATTAAAAATATATTGAATTAGGGTCCTTACTATCAATGTTTCAACGTTGGAGTAACGTTCTGGTTCGTTCGGACTCCAGTTTTAATTGGATCCAACATGACTAAAGATGCTGAATGAGCTGGCGTGAAAGCTGATTGTGTTTTTTCGTAAGCCAGTCTGTGTCAATGGTAAGTAGCTCCCCTTTTTCTACTACGACCTGCCCGTTGATAATTGACCAATCAACTTGCTGGGGCTGGCAGAAGACGACGGCCGCAACTGGATCATGTTTGGCTCCAGCGTATGGGAGCTGATCTAGGCTGATGGCGATTAGATCGGCCGACATGCCCGGTGCGAGATAGCCAATGTCATTCCGCCCCAGCACTTTAGCGCCTCCTCTTGTGGCAAGCCTAAGCGCTTGTCGGCCGCTAAATGCGTCCGATCCGTGCTTGACCCGCTGGAGCAGCATTGCTTGACGAGCTTCAGCCAGCAAATGACTCCCATCATTCGAGGCTGACCCATCGACACCCAATCCAACTGGAACATTGTGGTTCAGACAGTTGCAAATGGGCGCAATGCCGCTTCCCAAACGCATATTGCTGGTGGGGCAGTGGGCAATACCTGTCTGCGTTTGCCCAAACCGGCTGATTTCAG
>JBCCSO010000252.1:0-6707 GCA_039199965.1 Chloroflexota bacterium
GAAGTCTGGCTTTACAGAGGACATGTTCAAAGTTCTCTTCAAGACTATGAAGCTGCTTTAAAGTCTTACAACCAAGCAATCGCTCTAAACGAGTATTTCTATCCAGCGCAATTTAGCAAAGAGTATATCGAATCATTGCTTAGTTCAGATCATTAATCTGAATTGAGCATGAAAAAAGCCGCCTAGTGATTTGGTTCACCAAGCGGCTTCTACCGATTTACTGATTACTGAGCCAAAGGCGACCGGTCACTGGCCTACTGGTTTTTCCAAACAGTCCCATCCGCCCGGTCTTCCAGCGCAATTTCAAGCTCTTTCAACCCATCACGGATTTTATCCGCCGTGGGCCAGTCCTTGTTGGAACGAGCCATCGCCCGTAATTCAATGATAAGCTGCATCACGCCATCCATTTTGTCCGCACTGGCATCACCGCCACCTACACCAGCCGGGATAATGCCCAACACATCACCACCTAATTTGGTGTAAGTCTGCTCAATCGCAGTTAGTGACCCGGCCGAAAGCGGCTGATTGCCATTCAATAGCGTATTGACTGCCCGGGTAAAGTCCTGCAAAACAGCAATCGCGGCAGGAGAATTAAAATCATCGTTCATTCTTGCTTCAAAGTCGACAATTGTTTTTGCGATTAGCTCAGTCACTTCGGCCGAAGCATCACCAGAAGGAGCCTGTGCAAGTTGAGTACGGGCTAAGTTCACGGCACCTGCCATCCGCTGCCATCCTTTGGTAACCGCTTCAATCGCTTCCTCTGAAAAGTCGATCGGGCTAGCATAGTGGCTGGTCAAAATAAACATGCGCAGCGCTTCCGGCTTCCAGTTCTTTTCATACAGCGCTTCGTTGATCGTCAGCGTATTGCCCAAAGATTTAGACATTTTGACCCCTTCAAGTGTTAGGGAGCCGGTTAACATCCAGACATTGGCAAACGTCTCATCATTAGCGCATTCGCTTTGGGCAATTTCACATTCGTTGTGCGGGAAGATGTTGTCCCGGCCGCCGCCGTGAATATCAAAGGTTGCCCCTAAATATTTATTCGCCATAGCAGAGCACTCAATATGCCAGCCGGGGAAGCCGCTGCTCCATGGGCTGTTCCATTTTAACAAATGCTCTGGGTCAGCCTTTTTCCAGAGGGCAAAATCGGCCGGGTGCTTCTTGTCTCCATGTACTTCAAAGCGGGTCCCTTCTTCCTGCTCTTCCAATTTCCGGCCGCTCAGCTGGCCATAGTTGGGATCAGAGGTCACATCAAAATAAACAGACCCGTTTGATTCATATGCGTGCCCTTTGTCAATCAGCACTTGGATCATTTCGATCTGTTCTGGGATATGTCCGCTGGCGCGCGGTGAAATATCCGGCCGGAGAATGCCCAGCGCGTCCATGTTGTCGAAGTACCCTTTGGTGTATGTTTCAACAATCTGCATCGGCGTTACAGAGTCTGTGCGAGCTTTCTTTTGGATTTTATCTTCACCTTCTTCAGCATCCCCCACCAAGTGGCCCACGTCCGTGATGTTTTGCACGTACAAAACATCGTAACCCAAGTAGCGCAGGTAGCGGACAACCACGTCAAATGCGACATAGGTCTTGGCATGTCCAATGTGGGACCAATCGTATACAGTAGGTCCGCAGACGTACATGTTTACCTTTCCTTCGTGGATCGGTTTAAATTCTTCTTTTTTGCGTGTTAAAACGTTGGTAATTCGCAGTGTCATAGCTTTTTTGTGAGCAATTTTAATTTTTCAGCCGGATTAACAAGTCAAATCCTCTTCAGTCGCTGAATTTTAGCCCAAAACGGCTCAGCTCAATTTGTTTCAATATATTTTTGATGGATGGAGAATTTTCGATGAATATCTATGTTTTACAGGGGGATTTTTTCTGCAAAAAAGACAGGTCCTGTATGGAGACACAGGATTGGGATTAATTTATTGGCTCTAACATCGAAAAATGAACATAATTGCTTTCCTGCCCAGCATTGTTCCAGACTTTCCAAAAAATTGCAACCTGTCTCTGCATGCTGGGTCACATCAATTATGGTAAATATTTTAGCAACAGACATTTTAAGAGCCCTTCAAACGCGCGATGACACCATTCAGTGGTATGTTGATCGGCAAACCGGTAAGTTTCACCCCTTTTCTAAAGAGGAAAAAGGATTAGACAAAGACGAAGAATTTCTCGATAACATCCGTGAAAACCCTGACCGATTTTTGGCCATTGAAGAGATTCCCCGTCAACAACGTTACAAGTTTATGGTGAACTTTATCGACCAAGTACAAGATGGCCGAATGCGGGTTGAAGTTGCTCAAGCGACATCTCAAAAAATGCCGTTTAAGGCTTTTAACAAAATGATGGAGCAAAACCCTGATTTAAATAAGCAGTGGTCTCGCTATCAAGCTACCCGCCAAATTAAATACATGATGGCTTGGCTCCAATATAAAGGGATTGATGGAATGCTAAAGATGCCGGGACAGTAAGCGGTGACCGGTTATCAGTAATCAGTCCGCTTTGCTATTCAGTGATCAGTATGTCGGTAAGGCTTACCGTCGAAGAGAACAATCGGTAATAAACAAGCTGTCTACAACAGGGCTAGGGCTGAACGATAAGATGAAAGGAAACGATATCACCTATCAAGATGTGCTTGAGCTTGAGTACGCCTATCGTCGAGCCAAGGGTGCAATCGGCCGTATCGAATACGAAACTCAGCAGGGCTACCCATCCTACCCGATGGAAATCAGGTCGTTCATGCTATCATTAACCGACAGCAAATGGGGCAACAAGGCCTACGATCCGCGCAAGACTCAAGAGTTTCTAGACAATATTGAATCGGCCGACATGTTCGCCTGCACATCAATCATGACCTCCTACTCTAGAGGCGAACGCTTTTCAGACGGACTGTGGAAATCCGTGCTTGATAGCGACAGCTTTGACAAAGTTTTCACCAGAATGAAGCAGCTAACAGGGAGTATGGCCCCATGATTAGTGCCCTGCGCGAAATTGCCAAAGCCCTAAACCAAGCGGGCAATTTAGATTCTGCCCTCAATTTAATCAGCCAAAAAACGACTGAGGTCCTCAAAGTTGATTCCTGCTCCATCTATTTGCTTGATCCTGACAGGGAAACTCTGCGCCTTAAGGCCAGCACCGGCCTCAATCAAGAAGCACTGGGGCGCGGCACGCTCAAAATTGGAGAGGGAATGACCGGTCTGGCTGTCCAGAAAAAATGGCCCGTCTACTCATCCGAAGCGAAAAAAAACCCTCACTTTAAACGGGTCGTCGGTGCGGGAGAGATGGTTTTTGAATCGCTGCTGGCAGTGCCATTGACCCTTGAAGAAGAAATAATCGGGGCACTCAATGTACAAACACACCAAGCCCACACCTTTACCCAAACAGAGATCGATTTAGTTTCTCTAATCGGTGATTTAGCGGCCGGTGCCCTCTACCGTACCCAGCTATTCGACAAACAGGAGCGTCAGCTAAAAGAGCTTCAGGGGCTGGCCCATGTCAGCGAGGCGGTCACTTCCCCTCAATATTTAGATGAAATGCTGGGGGTAGTCACAGAGATGGCGGCCCGAATGTTGCAAACCGCCGTGTGTACTATCCATCTGCTTGATGAAGGCCACCAGTATTTAGAACTTCATTCTGCACGTCGCCACAATGCCAGTTACCAAAAGCGTGAACCGATGAAGCGCGATCAGGGAGTAATGGGGCTAGTGGTGCAGAGCGGGGAGCCGATCTATGTGGCTGATGTTAGGGTAGATCAACGCTATGCGTCACGAGAGCTTGCCACCGAAGATGGGTTAATTTCAATGCTGGCAGAGCCACTCAGCGTCCGCGGCCGGGTCATTGGTGTGCTGAGCTGTTACACCAAGCGGCGCACCACTTTTTCAAAGGAGCAGCGTTCTCTTTTTGCTACCTTAGCCAATCAAACGGCGCTCGCCATCGAAAATGCGCAGTTGGTCACCAATGCGGCCGTTGTTAAAGAGATGCACCATCGGATTAAGAACAACTTGCAGACGGTCGCCATGCTTATGCGTCTGCAAATGGGGGACGCAGATCGATGGTCAACGCGTGAAGTACTAGAAATGTCAATCTCACGCGTCTTGTCAATTGCGCTTGTGCACGAGGTGCTGTCAGAGCGTGGGTTTAAGATGGTAGACGTGCAAGATGTGCTTCGCCGGATTGTGCAAGGTGTGATCATGGCCCCCAATCAGCAAATAGATATTCAGGTTTCAGGAGAAGAATTTGCACTGCCGTCCCGCTCAGCAACGGCCGTAGCCTTGGTGGTAAATGAGCTGCTGCAGAACGCCATTGAGCATGGCTTTTCAGGCAGGCAAACCGGCCAAGTAGGCATCACCATCAGCCTAAACGGACCAGACGCCATCATTTCGGTCAAAGACGATGGACATGGTTTGCCGGCCGATTTTAGCCGCAATTTGGGGATTGAATTGATTGAAACGCTGTCGGCCGAAGATCTCAGAGGATCAGTTGAATTCAAAGCGGCTGATCCCGGCACAGAGGTTTTGCTCAAGTTTCCCCAGAACGTAGGGCAGATCGGAGATGAATATGCTTGGGAAAACGGTTAAACTGCCTAAATCTCCTCCCCATCAGCCTGTAAAAGCTTACGACATTTGCCCAATCCTTTGAGATTCAAAAGAATTTTTAGTAATATTCTAAGCGGAAACGCAGATGAAAATTTTAATCGCCGATGACGAATCTATTATTCGCATGGGCTTAAAGCAGATGCTTACAGAATTGGGGCACACCGTGGTGGCTGCCTCTAATGGCCGCGAGGCCCTGCAAATGGCCCGGACCCACTACCCAGACATGGGTATTTTTGATATCCGTATGCCCTACACAGATGGGATACAGCTTGCGAAAACGTTAGCTAAAACCCAGCCGATGCCGATTATCTTGCTCAGCGCGTTTAGCGATGATGATCTGATCGAAAAGGCAACGGAACTCCCTATTCAAGGCTACTTGGTAAAACCACTCAACGAAGCTGCTTTGAAAGCTGCTATCTCAGTGGCAGCCAAACGCTTCTCTGAAACCTACAAACTCAAGGAGACCGGACAGAAGCTCTACGTGGCGCTGGAAACTCGCAAAATTTTAGATAAGGCCAAAGGGAAGCTCATGACAGAAAAAGGTCTGAGCGAAGACGAAGCCTACCAGCTCATTCAGTCAGAATCACGCAACAATCGGAAGTCTATGCGTGAAGTCGCGATGGCTGTTTTGGACAGTTAATAGGGCTCTTGGCAGAAATTGTTAAATAGTTCGGTCCTCAACCAACTAACAAACTGACCGACTGATCTACTAACCAGCTCAATTACAATTTGGCGTCTTCACAATCGTAGCAAAATCCATCTGATCTAAGTCAATCGGCTGTACGCCTGCCACGCATGTGCTCACCACGCGCGTTTCATTTAGATGGAACGGGATGAGCGCCCCGCCCTCTTCCCACAAGATCGTCTGTAGCTGAGCATACTGAGTCTTCCGCAGGGCTAAATCGGTTTCGGCCGCCGCCTGATCCAGCAAATCATCAAAGTTCTCATTATCCCAGTAGGTTTCATTCCACGGTGCCCCAGAGCGCCACGCTTCATTTAGGATGGCAGGTGCCGGCCGCTCGTTCCAGCTTGTTGTGATAAACGGCTCAACCAGCCACGTATTAGTCCAGAACGTTTCCGGATCTGCATCAGCCACACTAATTCGGATACCGGCTTCGGCCGCTTGTCTAGCGTACACATTGAGCATGCTTAACCAGTAAGAGTCAAGCGGTGCAGTTGAAATGGTGACGTCAATCCCGTTGGCATACCCCGCTTCCGTGAGCAGGGCTTGAGCGGCCGCAGTATCAGCTTCACACGCTATCGGGGTATGGTAACGATCACCTGTCCAGACTGGCGTATCACACGCCACGGTTCCAGCACCTCCCAACACCTCATCAACCAGCACTTGCCGATCAGCCACCAAGCGCAGCGCCTGACGCACGGCCGGATCGTCAAACGGCGGAGTATCTGTGCGCATAACAAAACCACGCCAGTCTCCAGTGGGAACATTCAGCAGGTTAAATAGGTTCGGGTCTGAGAATTGGGTGCGCTGATCGGCCGGAATATCATCCAATATGTCAATCTGTTCAGCCAGTATCGCCTCTAATTGGGCGGTTGCGCTGGGAATCGCAATCAATTCAACCTGTTCAACGCCGGGACGGCCGGTCCAATACCCGTCGTACGCGGCCAACCGGGTAATGTTTGTTACATTAAATTCTGTCAGCTTAAAGGGACCAGTTCCTATGCCATTTTGCTCAATAGAATCCCCACCGCTACTTTTTAAAATAACGGCCCGCGGGTCAGTCATCAGCATCGGAAACTCAACATCCGGCTCAGCTAGCACAATCGTGACAGACCTGTTGGTTAACGCTTCCACACCATCTACGTTAGCCAGCACCGGCTGCAGCGTTGAGCCATCATCAATCATGCGATTAATCGAGTAAACAACATCATCGAGCGTCAAAGGGGTGCCATCGTGAAAAGTAACCCCCTCTCGAATGGTAAATGACCACGTGGTTGCATCATTGCTAACCGACCACTCTGTTGCCAAGACCGGCACAAGTTCTCCGTTGCCGTCTACCCTAACCAAGCGCTCGTATGCCAGCCGCGCGTATGCATCAAAACGAGTGGGAGCATAGGGATCAAGCGTTTCGTTGCCCCCCCAAATGA
>JBCCSO010000253.1:0-6695 GCA_039199965.1 Chloroflexota bacterium
AAAACGGCCGCCATGCTCACACTCGACCTCGATAATATCAGGGCAGCGTGGCATTCGGCCGTTGATCACTTTGACATAAACCAGATAGCTCGTTTTGTAGTGCCACTACATGAGTTTTACACCCACATCGGGTTTGATTTTGAACTAGAAGGGCTGCTTGAAGATGCGCAAGCCATCTTTAAACAAAACCAGACATCGATCCCACAGCAACTTGATTGCCTGTTCAAGCTCATCCTTTTAGATTTAAAAAGTGGTCATTTGACCGCGCATGAATTTGAGCCTTTGTTTAAAGCGTTTTTGCAACAGCTTGAGGATTGGGACAGCAAAGAACAGCCGCTGTATAAGGCCAAAGCATACTACTATCTAACTGACACTTTAGAAAGAGGGGAAAGCCGATATGACTTAGAAGAAACGGCCGAAAAAGCACTGCAGTTGGCCTATGCTGCTGGAGATCAAACACAGATAGGTGAAGCGCTATGCACACAGGCTCTGCACCATGCTCGGCGCAGCAAATTAGACCAAGCGATAGCCTGCCTAGATGGAGCGATCAAAATTTTTGAGAAAATCGGGGACATCAAAGGGCTGGCACGGGCCGTCTATACGATGGCACCCACATGGAGCGAAAATGGGAGCTTTTGGAAAGGGCTCATTTATGATCGTCGTGCGGTTGAGCTGTACGAGCAATTGGGGTACGAACGGAAGCTGGCCAATGCGCATATGGGGATCGCACTTTCATACAATCTGCTGGGCGCTTATGACAAAGCCCGCTGGCACGGAAATCAAACCCTTAGTCGTTACCGAAAACTTGGGATTGAAAATGGGATTCATTATGGGTACTGCAACCTAGCTGAAACAGCCATGATGGAGGGGAACTTCGATGAAGCCATCCCGCTCTATCTCCGGTGTGTAGAGTATAGACGGGCTACAAAAAACTATGTTCGATTACGGGATGAGGGCTTTGACGCAGCCCGCAGCTTGTGGAAAGCAGGCAGGTATTCAGAGGCTCTAGAAATCGCTGAGGAAGTTATTCAGTTGCGAACAAAGTCTGGCATAGAGGAAGACCTAGATGCAGCCCAAATTTTGTTGGCTAACATTTATTGGGACTTAGGCAGGCAAGATGAAGGGCTAGCATTGGCGTTAAAAGTTTTCCAAAATGACAGCATCAAAAAGATGCAAAATCCCACCCAAGCCAGCTACGAACTGTACAGGCTGTTTGGACGGGCGAATCATCCGAACAAAATGATGGTCTTGAAAACCGCTCATGAAATAGTGGAGCAGATGGCGTCTGAAATCACTGAAATGGCGTTTCTACAATCTTTTTTGTACAACGCTTCAGATACAAAAAAGCTAACCCAAGCCTTTAGCCAGCACAATCTCCCTAAAATTGCACCACACGTTGTGCCGGCACAAAAAGACCCTTCTCCAATTTCTTAGAGAAGGGCCGTGCCTAAAACTCCCGTTCAAAAAAGAGGATATTTATTCCAGATCTAATCCCTTGCACAAACTGTGATACCAAAGTGATCCCACTGAGGCTGTGCTGTAGAGAAGTTGCCAAGGTAAATTTGCCCAGCCACATCGTCTCCGGCCCGGCAAACACCCAAGTTGGGGGTAATATAGAATCGAGCGGTTTCTGGCAGTGGGATTGATGTGTCTTGCATCTGGCACAGCGTCATACCGATGCCATTGAATTTATACGTGTTGCCTAGATCGGCAAATGCACCCGGTTGAATCCAACCTAACTTTTCAGAGCCAGTGGGACATTTATTCAGATTATTCTCCATTAAATAGGTAATACTTGCGGATGGAAAAGCGGTGCCCCGGCACATAGACAGCGTCTGATAGTTGCTGTTTTCTGGTGACCAGTTGTTGTTCAACAGCTGCCGCCCCGCGACAAAGCCAGGATATTTGGTACCACAGCTTGCGTCGGGAACCGTTGTGAAGAAGTTTACACCGCCATAAACAGCGTCTAACATCCGTTCACTCCCGTTTGGCTCAGGCGTACACCAGTTGAGAAGCGGAACCTCCCACGTTTGGTCAACCGAATACGAGAAAACGGTTATACTCAGCACCCGCTTATACGTCGCCTTCGTGATGCTGAAGTATTCAGCGAAGACTTTAAAATCGACAGAGAAGGGTCGTGTCACGGTCTTTACATCTAAGCAGACTTGAACACCAGGATCGGTATCCAGCAATCCAACGGTTGCCGTTATAGGAATGCTGGTATGCATCAGATAACCTTGAATTTCACCACCGGCCCGTGCGACAAATAGGACTGAAATGTATACGCGGCCGACAACTGAAATTGCTGCGCCAGGAGCAATGCCACCCGTAATGCTAGGGGTAGAGCCTGCACAAACGTTGGCACCAGCGATGAGGTCAAGTGTGATTTGTCCACCGGCCGAAATCTCAAAATTGAGCGTAATACCAACAGGCGTAAAGAATACTAGCGTGGCACGAAAGACTTCAACATATTTGTTTAGAATCCGCTTCTGGATTTCTCCATTACAACTCACCAGCTCATTGTAGTCAACGGCCGTAATCGTATTGTTCAGCAGCGTCACTTTCGACTCAAAGCGTTGCTTTTCTCCTTCTTTGGCACTCTTAACATAGGCACTGGCAACATTGAAATTGTCAGTGACCTGCCACACATAGGCATTCACCTGCTGTTGGGCCAAGAGATACATGCCGCCGCCATATTTGTCTGACTCTGGCGGGCTGGCGACAACCAGCGAACCGGGCATACGCACGCCAGCCTTCTCACCACCCATCGCCCAGTTCCAATTCCGCTGGATTTCTCCATGAACAGCGTCTGGGCCACGCGGCAGGCCAGCTTCTTCCTCGTCATACCAATCGCCCAAGAATTCCTCAAGGATGGCAACTGCTTCTTCTGACAAGGCGGTATCTTCATAAATGTCACGGTCAAGCAACACATCAACAACAATCTCCCAAACCCAGTCGTCCAAATTGTCATCTTCCAAAGCATCGAGTAACAAATCCTCAGCCACAAAACCCGGAATGTCCACCATCGCTTCATACGCCGTAGCGTTTAAATCAAGAATGTCGAGCGTATCGGTTAATGTGACGCCGTTGATCTCAATTGTTGAAGAAATGTACTGGGTCAACGTTGGCAGAGATGCTTCAGCCCCCAAGTTTCCAATCGCATACAGAATTTCGATGGCTTCATCGACATCGGCCGCTTGATCAAGTTCAGCCTGCAGCTCCGCCAAAATCTCAGCGATCAGCTCGTCGTCGTCTAACTCATCGGCCGCCGCGCTTAAAACCAGTTTAGCGGTTGATTTCAGTTCAGAGTTCTGCTCTCCACTTAACTGTTTCAAAGTTCCGACCGTTTGGGTGACCGGTTCGGTCAGCACAGCCATGTTAATCAGAGCCTGTTCTTGGCTGGTGATTGATGTGGATGCAAAGATATTGGCTGAACGGGTGGTCGAATTATTAAAAATCCCGTTAAGGTAATCTTGAGCCAGCGGCGTACCGATTTCACCCAACATGTCGATGTAATCGTTCATCAATGCCGGATTGCCTACATGAGATGCCATCCGCTCACCAATTTCATGAACGACCGCTTCGCCACCTTGTGCTTCGCTCAATGTCATGATCCGCACAAAATGATCAGGGTTTTCTGGATCGGCCTCAAACGTATCAAACTCAGCCTCTAAATCGACCTGATCAAGATCGATTCCGTTGTATTGGGTTGCTTCCTCACTCAAATCACCGATGATCGTGTCAACCTGATAGAGTGCGGTAACGGCACGGTTGTTCCGGCCAGCCGGAGCATCTTGCACCGTTTCAAGCGTCATGTTGCCGGTCGCATCGGCCGTTGACCAAACAGACAAGCCATCCATACCATTGCTGCCGTTGGTAGCAGGGTCTTTTGACCCGTCAGCCGTCGCGCTTTTTTCTGTCAAGGCTACAGAAGTCAAAACTTGCTTGTCATTGCCCATTACAATGTCGTAGGTTAGCCCCATCTCAAAGCTTTCAGGTTGTTCACCTAAAGTTTGCATTTGTGAAAAGTCGTTCTGCGACACTTTTTTGGTTAGGTGAACGCCATCCACCTTTTCCTCAAGCTCGTACTGAGCGTTGTAAATCCCTTGAATCCCTTGTTCCGCCGCAGCATACTGAGTTCCGGCTGGATCAATTGTGACCTGCAAAAAGTTGATAATTCCCTTCTGCAGATTTTTGACGAGAGTGGGTGAGTCAGGCAGTACAGCAATATTTGATATCGCCCCATTGGATGCTTGATCAAAACGCATCGGCTGCGCAAGGGCATCAATCGTCGCTTTGTCTTCAAGCACATTCTGATTTTCCAGATTTTCAGTGGTGCAGATAAACGGGTCTCGCATTGACACTTCGGCCGAAATGGTACCACTTGAGTCTTTGCTTAAGATCGTCATATCAACATATGCGTTGATACGCATCAATTGCCCATTTGATGTTTGAGTCCCTTCGCGCGTCCGCCCAAAGTTCTTCGCTTCAACAACATAATCGTAAAGATAAACATAGGTCTTACCCACTTCATAGTTCAGAGAACGGGCCGCAGCCACTTGGCTCAAAAATTTGATGTCATAGCTGTTAATCGGAGATTCCACAGATTGGATAGCTTCTACATCTTCCCCCATCACATACGCTTTAGCACTCTGCACAAAACTCCCAATGTATGGCAAAAAGATTGTCGTTTGCCCACCGGTCGTTCGATCGGGGGCCTTGCACTGGTTTTCCTGATGCATCGTATGGTTGGCTTCGGCCGCGTGTGCCTGCCCGGCGGCCGGAAAAAATATGCTCAACAATAGCGTAGTAACCAACAGCAAGTGAATGCCCTTGGTCATTTTGACTTTGTGATGGTAGGCGATTCTTAATCGATTTCTTTTAAACATTTTGATCCTCTGGTTTGAATTTTTGGGTTGTTATGCGCAAAACAACGTCTAACTCAGAAGATTAAAAGCCAGCGTTACCCAAACGTTACCCAGCGGAAGTAACGCACTTCCAAGCACAAACTTACATTGCACAGATCGCAATAAGCGGTTATTTTCCTGAACATCTGCTTAGCCAGATGCGTATCTAACAAACAATGAACCAATCCGATGACTGAAACTAAACCAATCACCACTCGCTTTAAACTTCTCTACGGCATGGGAGACCTGTCACTCAGCGCGCCACTTACCATTGTTGCCTTCTTCCAGCTTATCTTTTTGACCGATGTTGCCGGACTCCCGCCCGGCCAAGCAGGCACGGCCGTACTGTTGGGCAAAGTTTGGGACGCCTTTAACGATCCCGTTATCGGGTTTGTGTCTGACAAGCTCGACACCCGCTGGGGGCGCAGGCGGGGGTTGCTCCTGTTTGGCGCAGTGCCTTTTGGCATCACCTTTATCTTTCAGTTCATTGTTCCCAATCTAGGCACCGATTTTGCTAAAGTTGTTTACTACACCTTAGCCATCATCCTGTTTGATACGGTGTACACCATCGTCAACGTAGCATTTAATGCCCTGACACCGGCTATCACTCCAGATTATGATCAGCAAAGCTCAATCAACGGCTTCCGCATGGGATTCTCCATCGCAGGTAGTTTGGTAGGGATCATTATCGCCACGATTATCGCGCTGTTCATTACCGATCTGCGCACCCAATATTTTGTGCTGAGCCTCATCATGGCCCTTGTCGCGATGGTCCCCATCTTGATCGCATTCCGCGTCACAGAGGAATACGACCGGCCGGGCTCGAAAGATGATTCTGAAGAAGAGTTCTCATTTATTGAAATGATCACCACCACATTGGGCAATCGCCCCTTCCGATTGCTTATGGGACTTTATTTATTTAGTTGGACCACTGCCAGTTTGATCGCAAGCACACTTGTCTTTTTTGCCAACTACTATATGGAGGTACCCGATCAGGCCAACTTCTTTGTGCTAGCCAGCCAGCTATCAGCCATCCTTTTTATCCCATTTTGGGTGTGGGTATCCCGCAAGTACGACAAGCGCAAAGCCTTCATTTGGGGCAGCCTATCATGGATCGTGATTCTGTTCGGCCTGATGTCAGTCACGCCAGAGATGATCGCCATCACCTATGTGCTGGCCGCCTTGGGTGGCGCGGGGGTCTCTACCGCTTATCTGCTCCCTTGGTCAATGATCCCTGACGTGGTTGAGCTTGATGAGTTAAACACTGGCCTGCGCCGTGAAGCGGCCTTTTATGCATTTGCCGCCTTCTTCCAAAAATTAGGGACCGGGCTAGCCATTTGGGCATTCGGGCAGGCGCTGGCTTTACGCGGTTACATCAGCCCAGAAGCTGGCAGCGGAATTTTGCCAGTTCAGCCAGAATCGGCCGTACAGGCGATCCGTTTGTCGATTGGATTGGTTCCGGCGGTGCTTCTCGTCTGTGCAGTAGCTTGTGCTTACTTCTACCCAATCACCCGACCTTTTTATGAAGACATGCAGGCAAAGTTGAAGGTTGCGCGGGAAGCCAAAGCGGCCGCGGCCGATTAAGGATTGACGATAGTAGATTTTAGATTTACGATTCTGCCCCTATGTAAAAAATTATTAATTCGAGGTCGTAAATGTCCAAGAATTCCCACTTTTCTATCATCATTATCGGCGGAGGGATCGTCGGCACCAGCATCGCCTATCATCTTGCGCAGTACGGCCTGCGGGATATTTTGGTTATCGACAAAGGTAACTTGCCCCACAACG
>JBCCSO010000254.1:0-6686 GCA_039199965.1 Chloroflexota bacterium
CGATCATCACAAACATGCCTAAAACCGTGAGCGCATTAACAAACAAAAGGTTGTTTAAGCCGAACAATGTAACCGCAATTGGAACGGTTCCATAGCCGATGATTTTGGCGATGTCCTCACCCGTTCCCACGAAACCAAACAGACGTTTACCCTGCTGAATGTTTAAAACCCGGCCGGCTGGTCCCCAGAATGATAGGTTAACAATCATAAAGTAGAGCCTGTACCAGATCAGGAGCACCCAAAATAACCATGTGCCAGCATCTAGCCAAAGCCCAATTTGGAGCAGCAAACTGCTTGCAAAGAGCAAAAAGGTTGTGACTCGGAAAAGCTTACTAATGGAGATAGTTTGCTCTAGGCGGGTAAATAGGCTGCCTGTAATGAGTGACAGCAATGCGGCTAAAATGAATACATAGGCGAAATTGCTTTCATCAAATTCCTGCAAAAATAAGGCAAAGGCAACTGTGTATGAAAAAATAACTGCGCAACCGGTAAAGAAGGACAGCAAAAACAGGTATGTAACCGGCCGAACTTCATCTGGTTCAACGTCTATAAATAATTGAAGTCGGGAAAGCATGGTGGGGTAGCGCGTTGTTAAATGATAGCAGAGGGAGATTTAAGGGCATTTAGCTCAGCTTTCAGGGCGTTGATGTCGGCTACACGGGCGCGCAGATGGCCGCACAACACCTTAATAATGCCGTGGGCTGCTTCAGTGTGCTTGTCCATGAGCTCGTAAAGTGACTGGCGATCTAAACGAAGCATTCGCGTTGGCTGGGTGGCTGTGACTGAAGCAACGCGCGGTTCGGGGTCAAGAACCGCCATCTCACCAAAAATATCCTTTTCGCCTAAATGATTGAGTGTGTGATCACCGTCGTGGACACATACCTCACCATTGATGATGACGAACATATCATCACCAAGGTCCCCTTTGGCAAATAGCTGCTCGCCAGTATCCAACTCAACTTCGGTCATGACTTGAGCTAGCTGCGCTAAAGTCTCATCAGATATCGATGAGAAAATAGACACGGTTTTTAGGATGATGACTTTTTCGATGGTAATTAACATAGTTTTTCTCCATAAGATCGCAAAATGGATCGATCCCCCGAATTTTCCTTTACTAAATTTTCCAATTTCGAACGAGCTACTCATTTAAGCTACGTTGCTGAACCCCATTATGTAGGGGAGCAGCTGCAAAATCTACTGGACTGAGACAAACCATCAAATGAATGAGGCAAAATGAGAATCGGCCGACGCAACAATAGCAGCGTGAACAGAACGTTCAATTTTTATGATTATGACCTGATTAATCGCTGTGGACAAAGTAATGACAAAAAAAGCCGCTTTTTGACAATGCGGCCGCGAAAGGGGGGATGTAGGATTCAGTTGATAACTTATTTCAGTCATCAATGTGACTAACAAGATTTCTTAAGGCTTTAAAAAATCTTCTTCCTTGGCTCATCACAACCCGGCATCTGAGGGCATGACACAATCGCCCTTTCCCCTTTTTGCCATCTTCGGCGCTCTGCCCTGTCACAAAACAACTTAATTTGCTGCGTTTTAAGTCAATTTTGATATGGATACGATTTGGAAACGATGCAGTTGTAGACTTGAAAATAAGGTAAAAGGGCTAATAGGCTTTTTTGCAAAATCAATTCATCTTTGCAGGCAGTAACTCAGTAAAGAGCACAAATTTAAACCAGATATTTTACGTTTTCCCCAAATGCGGAGGGTGATTGTGAGTAACTATCTTTTTGGAAGGGTATTAGGAAAACACCAGCTGTGGTTGTTGGTGTTCAGTTTAGCGGGGCTAGCAAGCTTACTTGGAGCAAAACCAGCCGAAGCGGCGAGTTTTACAGTGGATACAACTGACGATACGGTTGACGTAAATCCCGGTGATGGGACGTGTGCCGATGTTGATGGGAACTGTTCTTTGCGCGCTGCTGTGATGGAAACGAATGCTATACCCGGAAACGACACGATTAATGTGCCGACCGGAACCTACACGCTCACAATTGAGGGAAGAGATGAAGATACCAGCGCAACCGGAGACCTTGATATTATCGATCAGGTGTTGATTCAAGGTGCTGGCGCAGACAAAACAATCATCCAAGCGGGGGTTGATACCGCATCGGCCGTTGATCGCGTCTTCAATACATTTACCTTTTCATCAACCTCACTGGTTGACCTAACCATACAAAACGGCCGGTCAATCGGCACCTTCCCTTCAAGCGCCGGGGGGGGCATTTTCGGTAATGGGAACCTATATTTGCTGCGTGTGCGGGTTGCCAACAACGAATCTGATGGTTCTGGTGGGGGGATTTATGCCAGTACTTTCGAAGGCTTAGGCAATTTTACGCTTGAGCAAAGTGAGGTTTCCGGGAACATTTCAAATACAGATGGGGGGGCAATTCAAACCGCTACAAACTTTGTGGGAATTTACGCGTCTACGATTTCTGGAAACCAAGCGGCCGGACCAAACGGTGGCGGAGCCATCTATGTGGGGAATGCACCAACGACCGTCTTTATTTCAAGCTCAACCATTGCGGACAATGTGCTTAGCTCTGGCTCTGGTGGAGCGCTTGCGCTTGATGCCTCTGTGACCAATGCCACTATCAATGCGTCTATCTTGACCAACAATACAGGGGATGAATGTGCTGTTTTTGCCGGTGGGTCACCGACATTCAATACAGACATCAACCTGATTGATGATGCAACCTGTAATGGATCAACCTTAGGGACCGTTACAAATTTAGGGCCGCTTGCAGACAACGGTGGTGGATCACAAACCCATGCGCTATTAGCGGGCAGTAACGCAATCGATGTGGCTGATCCTAACTTTGTCTGCTATGCATCTGACCAGCGTCAGCTCAGCCGCTCAAGCGGTGAAGGGGTTTGCGACTTAGGAGCGTTTGAATTTCTAGACGTTTATGACCTAAGCATTGTAGGGTCTAATCCAACATTTGACGTGGTCAAAATCGGAAATGATTTTTATTCGGGAGGCCCTGCGGCTCAGCTAAATATCAATGATCTTATCGCGGCCTTGCAGGAAGGTCCGGTTTCTGTCAACACAAATAACCCCGGTCGCCTTGTGCAAGATGGTGATATTAGCTGGTCATTTTTGGGGCCAGACCTTGACTACAACGGGTTAGGAACTGACTTATCACTCACATTTAATGCGGCCGATGACATTATTGCGCAGGGGAATATTACAGACGGAGACTTTGGCGCCACGGCCGACAGCATCGATTTAACGTTTAATGCAAACGCACTTGACTTGGGTGGTGCCGCCCTGATCATCGGCTTTATGGATACCGGTTCAGGTGATTTGTATGCATTTGGTGATGCAACGAATGACACCGATGACAACAATGCAAGCGGTGTGGCTGTAGGCGTTGGGCTTAATGCCGGTGATGGCAATGTGACCCTGATTGGAACCGGTGGAAACGCATCTGATGGCAATTTTGGCGTATCGTTTGCGACAGAAGCTGGTGTTTCTGGCAATACTGTCAATATCACGGCCGTGTCTGGCGAGGGAGATGGGAGTGGGGAGCCTGATCATGGCCTTTATCTTGGATTAGGTTCAATTACTGGCGGAGACGGTGGGGTCAATATTATTGCCTCAACCAGCAGCAGTGTGAACGGCTCATCCGGAGCTTATCTAGAAGGGGCAACTGTTGGGATAGAAACGACCGGTAACATTTCAATTACTGGCACATCAACCGGTGGTGGGGCAGATAGTTTTGGCTTCGAGATGGATAGCTCAAGCTCAATTTTTGTTCCAAGCAATCAAAACATCAGTTTGATAGCTGACAGCTTCAAGATCAATGCAAATGCAACCATCGACGGAAGCGGCCGATTAGATATTTCGCCCGCAACATCCGGCGCACCGCTGACACTAGATGGTGATGATTTGTCTGCTTTTGAAGATGGTTTTAGCTTGATCACCGTTGGTTCAGTTGATTCTGGTCCTGTTGCAATTGTGCCGGGGGCAGGCAGGCCGGGCACTAGTTTTCAAGATGCTGTTGAAATCTATTCAGGCTCTACGTTTGACTCATCAGCTATGCCTGTTGACATGCTCAACGGTGATAGTTTGTTGATCGATGCGGTAGATGAAATTGCTGTATCCAGCATCAACACGTTTGGTGGACCGCTGCAGCTCGTATCAGCCTTTGCTGGTATTCAAGCTGATATCATCAGCAGTAGCAATTCAGGTGGGCCTGCGGGTGATATTGATCTCAATGCGGTTAATGGATTTGTGCAGGTCTCAGGTGTCAATGCCAGTAACCAATCTATTTCGGCCGTGGGTGATACCGCTGCCAACGGGGGGCAAATAGACATCACGCACGGCGGGAACGGAACAGATCAGTTTGTAATTGGGGATAGCTCTGTCAACGGCACGGCCGGAGAGATCAGTAATGGCGCGGCCGCGATCGTCCCTACCCAAGCATATGACCAGCATACAGAGGCTGGTCCACCAGACATCAACATCTTCACCACAATTACCACACAAACGGGTCCAGTGTTTACTGTTACCAACAGCTCTGATTTAGATGATGGGCAGTGCGAGCCCACCGATTGCTCACTGCGTGAGGCGATTAATGCAGCCAACAGCAGACCCAATGACAACAATGATTTCGAGATTCCTGACGAAATTGTTTTCGATATCCCAACCGGGAATCTGAATGACCCTGTTCTTATTTCACTCACATCGCCCCTACCGTTAATTTCAGATGCGGTTTTGATCAATGGGTATACCCAAGTTGGGGCGTCTGAGAATACGCTGGCGGTTGGCAGTGATGCTCAGATCAAAGTGCAGATTGATGGGTCTGCGCTACCGACTAACTCAGCCATTTTGCAAACGGCCGCGAATACATCTAGTGGCACCACGATCAAAGGTCTTTCACTAACCGGGGCCGATGGCTCCAACGCTATTTTTGTGGCTGGGAGCAGTAACAATGTTGTGATTCAAGGCAACTTTATTGGGCTGGAACCGGATGGCATAACGAACAACGGGAACAATGTTGGCATTACGGCCGCTGCAAATAACAACATCCTCATTGGTGGTCCTAACCCTGAAGACAAAAACCTGATTGGCGGAAACTCTCGCGCTATCTTTGTGTCGACAGGTTCAGACAGTCCCACCATCCAAAACAATGATATTGGGTTAGACGCAACCGGTGCACCGACTGTTCCTAACGGCGTCGGTGGCATCGCCATCAATGCGAGTTCTGATAACGCCACTATTTCAAACAACCGTATTTTTGGCAATACAGGTAGCGGGCTAGAAGATTATGGCATTTTGATTGCGGATACGGTTGATAACACGATAGTCGGCAACACAATCTCAGGCCACGATGGAGACGGTATTCAGATTGTTGAAAACAGCACGGCCGAACGGACCAAGATCTCCCAAAACTCGATTTATGATAACGGTGGATTAGGGATTGATTTGGGTCGTGATGGGGTAGATGCTAATGATCTGCTAGACAGTGACGATGGTCCAAACAATCGTCAAAATGCTCCCGTCATTTATTTTGCCGGCAACTTCAATGACAACGGTGATGTTACGACCAGTGTGGCGGGTCTGTTTTCGGCCGCCCCTGAGGGGCAAATTACTATTGAAGCCTTCAAAAGTAGCAGCTGTGACCCCAGCGGCTTTGGTGAAGGTGAAACCTTCTTGGGAGACGGGCTCTTCATCGCTGATCCTACAGATGGAACGGGTGGGTTTAATATTCCTCTTTCTTTAAATGCTGTCGTTCCCGGTGATTATGTGTCTGTGACAGCTACAGACGGTGGTGGCAATACGTCAGAGTTTTCAGCCTGCTTCTTGGTACAGCTCAACAACACAGACTGGACCAACGCCCTTGAACTCACCTTAACTGATACGGGTGGTGTGCTAACCGGCAGCACTACACAATTCTTAAGTACAGACAGCGAGGTCCGCTGGTATAAGTTCAGCATTGCGCCGGATGAGCGCATTGTGGTTGATCTGAAAAATGTACCGGCTAACTATGATTTGGTAGTCTTCAGCGACATTCAAAAAGCGGCTGATGAAATTACCGGCTCTGCTGTAGACATCGCGGAAGTTGAAGCTGAACGGGTGACGTCAGCGGTAGCGAATCCACAAGGGTTTATCAACCCACAGGGGTTCATCAATCCGCAAGGATTCATCAACCCGCAGGGGTTCATCAATCCACAAGGGTTCATCAATCCACAGGGGTTCATCAATCCACAGGGGTTCATCAATCCGCAGGGGTTCATCAATCCGCAAGGATTCATCAACCCACAAGGCTTCATCAACCCACAAGGCTTTATCAATCCGCAAGGCTTTATCAACCCACAGGGATTCATCAACCCACAAGGGTTCATCAATCCGCAAGGGTTCATCAATTCACAGGCGTATACAGAAGCGCCTCTCCGCAGTGTTCTTGGCATTTCAGCCCTTGATGGCACGGCCGATGAGCAGGTGATTTTGAACACATTTAATCAGACCGGTGATTTCTACGTAGCGGTTCCCGGCCGGAACGGGGCCTTTGATGATACCCAGCCCTTCACGCTTGAGGTTGAACGATTGGTTGGATCGTGTTCATCCGTTGACCCGCTTTCCCTATTCCCAGCCAACAGTCATGCTCCAGTTAATCCCGGAACGTACGAGACGATTATTGTGGTTGACTACAGCGACCCCACTC
>JBCCSO010000255.1:0-6669 GCA_039199965.1 Chloroflexota bacterium
CCAAATAAAACGGCCTAAAATCTGTGGAACGGTCTAAAAAAACGCTCTTAACGGTCAAATGAGATATTTAAACGGGGGACTTTTTTACCAGCGGTAATCAAGCGATTATTAATGGTTTATTATTCTTGAGGGACTTCTTCTTCAACTACTGGTTCCGCGATGGGTGTAGATGTTGGTGGTCCATAGATTTCAGCAATGTTTGGACCATCTTCAATGTACAGCGGTAGTTGATAAAGTGGCGGGAAATCACCATTTGCTTCTTGGCTGATAGCTGCCGTAAACGTAACACCGGGAATGTTGCGCCAACCTTCATACGCTGCAATCTGCTCAACTGAAAAGGCCACTGTAAACTTATCTTCAATAATGCCCAAGGTTCGTATCTTCTGGAAAAGGAGAACCGCGCGATCATCTGCGCTTGGTAAACCATCTTCATTGACAATGGCCATGAGGTCAATGTAATCACTAGATATAAAAATGCCTCCAAGATCAGAAGGTAGTTCAATGACATAAGCGCGTTTACCAATGGGAAGCAAAGCTTCTGGGAAGGAACGCTGCCCAGAAGGTAAGTTTTCAATTAGCTGATTCGGCTGTACAAGTGAGTCAGCACTTACACTTACAGGGCCCACATATTTACCCACAATTTCTCTGGGATCAGTGATCACAGCAAATTCCCTATTTGCAGGAACGGTAACAGCGCGGAGGTTTCCCTCTGCCTGTCCAATGAATTCATATGCCGGGATGTCGCGTGCGAAAACATAAGCTCTTTCCGTTTGGTTAGCTTGTAAATACATCCAACCGAAAACGGCAAGAAAAATTACCCCCAAAATGGCAACGAGGGATCTTGTACTACTAGAAAGACGCATTTTAAATTGCCTCCTGATGTACCACGAAGGTGGTTAGTAATTAAATTTGATATGGAACAGCCTGCGTAAAAATACAATTGCCCCTTTGCTTGTATTTTTGTAGCTGTGAAATTGTTTTAAAGAGATTGAGTTGATAGAAAAATAGAGCCAGATTTACTTTGAGTGTTGCTCACGATCAAAAATGCAGCTTTTGTCAAGAAAGATCGTAATTCTGTTTTGTCATTTTGAACACCTTACTTTGTGTTCATACCGGAGGTTTGCCACATAGTCATAAAGTATGATCTGGCTTTATCTTGTTTATCTTATGGAGGACTAATCGTAATGACGATGGGTGTGTTCAACGGTAAAGGTGTTGTTGTAGGTAGCGTGACTGGTACTGCTTCAGGCTGACGAGAATTTGCGCCAAGTGTAGCTACACCTCTTGAACGGATGGTGAATCCAATGCCAAAAAGAGTGTGAGGTAGTTCGAGATCTACAACTACAAGAGGAAAATCGCAGTCTGCTGACCCATCAATACTGTAGTCTGCGCATATAGAGTTGTTATCTCCGGGATTGAAGGTGCGTACATCGTCCCTAATATCACTTGGGTCAATTTCACCAGCAATTGATTCCGCTAAAAACGCGATAGTTGCCTGTGCTTTCGTTTCTGCGGCCGAATCATCAATCCGAACCGAACCTTGTACAATGGCGTCTGCGATCGGCTCTGCTGCTGATTGCGCAGCCATTTCTGATGTTTCATCAAGGAAATTGGCCAAGTTGTAAGCGCGCTGCACACTTAAGTAAAAAAGAAAAGCAATGACCAAGCAGCAAATTATGCCTGCGCCAATGACCAAGGCTTGGCCTTGCTCTGTTTTTCTGGCGGATGATTTTTGGAAGAATAAATTAAATTTCATTATGACGTCCTAGTCTACAAATGCTATGTGCCTCTCCAACAGCGAAGCAATAACTCTTCTTCCATTGTCCCAAACGCAGGAGCGCCACCACCCACTAGTGCGTTCAAAGGTAGAACGACAAAGTCCCATTCCATCTGAACATTGACTTGAATGTACTGTCCATACGTGCAAATAGTGCCATTGCTGTTAAATGTGCCACTTGTTGGATCATAGTCAAACGCAGTGATGTTGACAGCCACATTACTATCAAAGTAAGCATTGCTATACCCCAGTCGTTCAAACTCATCTCTTAAATAATCTGTTATACGAACTTGAAATTGTGCATCTGTGAGTCCATCGGTAACCCAAGACTCTGATGCCTGTCGAGCACCTAGACGAGTTGCGGCTTCAAGATCGGTACGCTTGCTGTAGAGCGTCATCAGTTCAAACGCACCGACAAATAACCCTATAAGTACGGTTAGAATAATTGAGAATTCCACCATACCCTGACCAGACTCTTTTCGTTTATTTTGTTTTCTCAGTTTAAGCACGCCAACACCTCGCTGTGGCTGAAATCGTAAATGTGCCGGCTCCGTTGAACCCGTTGAAGAAAAGGGCAACTGGTATGTTTGTTTGCCAAGGGACCTGCATTGTTACCGTAATGAATTCTCCATAGTTACATTCATCAATGGCAGAGCCGGGAAGGGTTGGATCTGTTAGAACCGGGTCATCAGGATCTAGGGTTTTTGTTTCCATAACTAATTTATCTAAAGCGTCTGAAATTGTGCCAGAGTCATAGCTCATAGAAATCATTTGAGCTTCAATGTAATCAGTGAGTTCGTCTGAACCGTCACCGGCTGCACCGGAGCCCCCAAACTCTCCGGCCTGTCTTGCTGCTTGTAGAACCATCTTGTCTAAATCTGCTTTTTGTTGGAGCAGATTAAACACGTCAAACGCGATGATCATTAGCACAACGATAAGCCCCAGAATGAGGGCAAATTCAACTAGGCTTTGACCTCTCTGTTTGTGCCAAGTTTCTTTTGCGATGCTGTGTTTGTTGTCGTTTTGAATGAACATCGTATTTTTCCTGCTTTTTGCCTGCATAAACTTGTTTGTACACATGAAACTTGCTTTTGTCTGAGCCAACCGTTCTGCGAAAGGTGGACCCAAATAATCAACTTAAATATTAGCAGTCAAGGGCTTCAAATCCGTCTGAAAAATTGAGTACTTTAGTAGGGTGATTCGTCAGAAATTGACTGGCGTACTAGTGCTTGGCTAAACTTCTTTTGACTGATGCTTATTTGAAGATGGCGAAGCTTTAGGTTTTTGCCCAGCTTGCGCACCAGACATTATTTGTTTGGTCAAACACTAGTATTTTTATTCCGCTTTTGACCAAGGGAAAGTGGAAGCTATTAAGTTGTTTTACTGCGGCTAGGGTTGTCTATCCGTTTTATAGCACACTAGATTTTTTGCCGGATGAAGGAGCAGTGGTTGTCACGTGAAAAGGACGGGAATATAGGAGGTGGTTCAGTTCTTTTTCACTGCTTTTGGCAAAAACAAACGTGCTATTAGCATGGTCTAGGTGTAATTTAGATTACTTTTCTAACCGTTTCCCATCGTAATAACTCCCCCTTAAAATGATGCTTAAGTCAAAGAAAGGCATAGTGTAGTGTCCGTTAAATTATTTCGGCAGATATTTTGTAAGCTTCTTCAGAGATCAGATATCGCCTTCTGTTGGCAGGCCGAATGAAGATATGGGCCGATTTTCTAATTTAGCTCTAAGTGCTTCCCTAGTGGCATGCCTGTCATCCCATGGATATTCGGTTGTGCCAAAACACATTGATTGTTCGTGTCCTTTACCACAAACTAGCACAATATCGGCCGGTCGTGCGATGGTTGCCGCCATGAAAATCGCTTGGCCCCGATCGGGCACTCGCCAGAAATCAGTGCCTTCTACTTTGCCTTGTGAGCGGCAGCCTGCAGCCATCATCTCAAGAATATCATCGAGGGATTCTGTACGGGGATCTTCGGCCGTGAGAACTGTGATGTCTGCATGTTTGGCAGAAACTTCGGCCATCAGCCTGCGCTTTTCAATGTCCCGTTTGCCCGCACTGCCAAATACAGCAATGATCCGGCCCTCTGGTTGACGCATAGCGAGAGCGGCCGTAATCGCATTTTCAAGAGCATCTGGGGTGTGGGCAAAATCGACGATGGTCAGAAACGGCTGTCCCTCGTCAATCCGCTCCATCCGGCCGCTGATCGCTGTGACCTGAGACACCCCATCTGCAATCTGAGCAGGTGTAGTACCTAAATGATGGGCAGTCGCGGCCGCACACAAAATATTGCTCACGTTAAACTGCCCCAAAAGCACCGTATTAATATGTGTGGGTCGGTCTTGATTTGGTAAATGTAGATCAAAGCGAGTTGACTCTGATGAGAACTGCACATTAGTTGCGTATGCGTCAGGCTTTTGCCCGCTGCTGGCCAACCGCTGCCCGTACAAAATTTTTTCTTTCGTGCTGGCTGCTAAGAATGGAGAAAAAGAAACGTCATCATCGCTGTTGAGAACGGCTGCTCCGTTTGGATGCTGACTGACCAGCTCAAATAATCTTTGTTTAGCTAGAAGATAATTATGGAATGAGCCGTGATAGTCAATATGCTCGTGGGTAACATTGGTGACAAGCCCCATCTCGTATGGAATGGCGGTAACGCGGTGCTGGGCTAGGCCGTGAGAGGTGGTTTCGATGATGCAGTGGGTCAGCCCGGCATCTATCATCCTGCGCAGATAGGCTTGAAGTTGCGGAGCGGCTGGCGTAGTAACATGCAGCCCGGTAGGCTCTTCTGTGTCGCCAAAAATTGCTTGAATAGTGCTGATGAGTCCACATCGAATACCAGCCGCTTTGAGCATGCTGTGCAAGATGGCAATGGTCGTGGTCTTGCCGTTGGTTCCTGTTACCCCGATGACGCGAATATGCTTGCCGGGGAAGCCGTACCATGCTGCCGCCAGCCAAGCCATTGCCTTAGCTGAATCTGTGACTTGAAGATACAAAATTCCTGCCGGGATGGGTTGATCTAACTCTGCAATTGGTTTTTGTCCCACAATGACGCTGGCTCCGCCAGCTATTGCCTGCGGAATATACGGATGTCCATCTGTCCCAGTCCGCACTCGTGCGACGAAGATAGAGCCCTGCTGAACTTTTCCAGTGTGTTCAACTAGATTTGTTACCTTAATATCTTCTTCGGGTTCTGTTGGTGGCTGCAGATCGTTTGTACGTAAAACTTCTGACTTCCAACTGCGAAGCAAATGAATTAGTGAACGTGATTCAGTCATTTAGATGGTCCGTGATAGAATGGTTGTATACAGTAAGAATCAAGGATTTTACAAACTTTCATGACTGATCCAAATGATGCCAACCCAGAAAATCAAATTTCTGAACAAGCGATTAAAAACAACAGCGGCGAACTGGAAACGTTTGAAGCGCAAGCGCAGAGAGGCGTCGGGCGTAACGTAAAAGGGAACCAGCGTAAAGGCAGAGCTGGAAATGATCGGAGCGGAAAGCGGGAACCGCGTGAATTTAAGCTGACATCTGAAGGACTGCAAAGACACTTTTTGGCCTGTCAAAATTGCTGCTACTTTTTTGCTGGAATTCAAGTGATCTATGGGCGTGATGTGAATGATCGGTTTTTGCAGAATTTTGATGGAAGATGGTTTTCGGCTCCTCTTTCAAAAGAAGTAAAACAGCTCTTAGAAAAAACGTTTGATCTGAATTTAGATGATGGCTCAATTTCAATTGATTTTGCTTGCCCCATCTGCTGCCGCCGGTATGTAATTGAAAATTTACGAAGTGGTGAGGATATTAAGTCTACGGAAGCCCATAAAGAGATTGGTTCTGATCGCACGGAACCTGTTATCTTTGAAGAGCCGCGCACGCGTGAGGAACGCCTAGCTGACTGGGATTCCGATGGCCCAAAACTGATGTTTGAGTACAAGAATCGCCGTTAATGGATCTAACTCATTGGCTAACGGCTGAACTTTAAACTTAGGACAATTATTCATCAGCAGCTAAGCTGGTTGTTTCAAGCGTGTTACGTATTGCGTTGAATCAACATTCACGCAATACGTAACACGTTTAACGAAATCAAGGTGTAAATCTGATGAACAGATACTAAAGTTCAACTTTTAACTCTGTAATTTACTTCTCTATGGAGCCAAAACCATCGGCAGGTAGATTGAATTTGTGGATCCACTTGGACTGAGCGCGATTTCTCTTGTATACCCAATGTAATGGACAAAAATGTCACTGTATCCATTTAGGTCATCAGGGGCTAAAACGGTCGCGTCTGATGTAAAGGCCACAAATTCACCGTTTAGCGAGATATCTGGCTGATATGAATCATCGTCCCCTTGGGTGCCATCGGCCGAAACTGATACCCTAAATGTGCGGCTGGGGGAAGGGGTGCAGGTTTCTGGATCACTGTAGAAAGAACCGGTGTTGTTAGCATCACGGTCGACTACGAAAATATCTGTATAGCCGTTGGTGTCCGTATCCACTAGATTGTTGGCTACAGACGTAAAAGCGATGAAGCGGCCATCCCCTGAAATAGATGGATCAGTTGAGCCTCCATTCCCCAATGTGCCATCTGTATGGGTGGATAGCAGTGTGGTGCAGCCAGCGTCTCGGTCACGCACAAAGATTTGCGCATTGCCGGTGGTTGCGGCTGGATCAAGATTGGTAGCCTTTGACTCGAAAGCGATATGATTGCCAAACATTGAAACGGTTGGGTTCCGTGAGTCACCGCCCGAAGCCTGCTGGTTGTCTGAGTTAACTGAAATGCGGCGCACAAACCAACCATCATCAGCCTCGTTCCGTATGCTGGCGTAAATGTCTACCAGCCCGTTCGTGTCTGCTGGGTTGCCTGAAATGGTTCTTATC
>JBCCSO010000256.1:0-6636 GCA_039199965.1 Chloroflexota bacterium
AGGCTCTACGATGAAGCCGATGAACGGGTTATTTTTTGAGCCGCGCTCCATGAAATATTTCTGCCACTTGTGGGGCAATCGGCCCAAACGCTCCGCCCACGTATAAAGGGGGCTAACCTTGCTGGGAAGAAAGGTCTTCTCTATGTTTCTAATAAACTTGTTGCGTTCAGTTTTGTTGATTTTCATTTGGGTATTGAAAAATCCAATAGTCCAGCCCATGAGCGTATGCACGGGATGTTCATTTAGATTTTAGCATGAGTTATTTAACACCCATAGCTTTCCAGTTGCGCCTAGTCTGATCAAACTAAAAATGCTAACCGGTCACCCATACAGTTTAATTGCTAAACCTTGCCAAAAAACCCATGTTAACCGCGTCGGAATCTGTAATCCGTCTGTAAGACTAAGGTTTGTCTAATGTAATTTGTGAAATAGTTCACTAACGAAATGCAAGTTTCCTAAAGTCTAGGAAGCCTGTGTTCACAAAAACTAAATCTTTACCGTTTTTAGGAGTAAGAAACCAAGATGAAAAAATTGTTTTTAAATACGGCAACCGTGCTGATTCTTGCTGCGGCCGTTTTCTTAAGTGCTTGCGGCGGCGGGGCAGAGCCAGAAGCTGTTGCCGAAGAGCCTGCTGGCGTGACGCTGGTGTTTGAAGGGCAAGACATCGCCTATGACATTACCTCAGCCACTGTTCAGTCAGGCCAGGAAGTGACAGTTGAACTGAATAATGTGGGTGCACTAGAGCATAGCTGGGTGCTGATTTCTGATCGCGTTGACCCGCTCGAGGCAACTGAAGAGGATGCTCTGTTGGGTGCCAACTCAGGCGTTGTAGCAGGTGGAGACAAATCCTCATTTACTTTTTTCGCACCAGCACCGGGTACGTATAAGTTTGTGTGCGCCGTTGAGGGGCATGTGGCTGCGGGTATGGTTGGTGATTTAATTGTGGAGTAGCTAGACGTTACTCCACAAGACAAACTTGATTAACTGAGGCTTGGTTGAATTCGACCAAGCCTCTTTTTTTGTCTACACTCAATTGTATGACAGGCTTAATTCTTTCTTTTTTATTTTTTGCAGTACTTCACAGCATCACGGCCGCACAGTGGTTTAAAGATCGGGTGGTGGGTTTATTTGGGCTGGGTGTTTACAAAGGATTTTACCGGCTATTTTATTCGGCCGTGTCTGTTTTGACTCTGCTGCCGTTTGTGTACTTTTACTTTCAACTGCCTGATCAGCCGCTGTACACAATTCCATTTCCGTGGCTTTGGCTTTTCGCTTTAGTCCAGATGGCCGGATTGCTAGGTCTAGTGTTGTCGGTCCTACAGTCTGGGGCGCTGGCTTTTGTGGGTATTTCTCAACTTATTGATTACATGAGCGGACGTGATGTGGGTCAAGGGTCTGGGTTGGGAGAAACTCTAGTTGTCCATGGACTCTATCGCTACATGCGCCACCCTCTTTACACATTCAGTATGCTGCTGCTGTGGGCGAATCCGTGGATGACACGCAACAACTTGATTTTGACAATCCTAATATCTGCCTACTTTATTATTGGCTCTTACATTGAAGAAAACCGACTGACATCAGATTTTGGAGAATCCTATAGCCGATATAAAGGCACAGTGGCGCGTTTTGTTCCCTATATTTGGTAACTATTGATGATTCTCTCCCGAGAGTGACTTAGTATGAGCAGGCCTGCTTTTGATGTGTCCTTTAGGTGGTAGCTGCCAATTCTTGACCTATTTTCAAAGTATAAGACATACGTCCTACGTATCATTTTCGCCAGAATTTATGTAAGGCAAGCTGGATAAATTATCTTGCAAAAGTCCTGTCGATTTTAGGGTTGCGCTTGGTCGAAACGTTTCGATAAATCAGGTAACACAGTAAAAGTGAATACCATGTGATCAGCGTTTCTAATAACCTAATAGGCATATCAATCGTATCGGTTATAGCCAAAAACCTAAGGACTTTGTCTTTGTGTTTTGGAAGGTGATTCATGAGAATAAATTACCTGTGCTTGGCGTTCAAGCCGCCTCACGGCCAATCCAACGCGAATGATTCTGGGCATTTATTTCTTTCGGTTGGCCTAAGTTTTAAAAGGCTAGAGACTCGTTACGAAGAAACAATATGAAAAATATTTGGTTAAGAGAGGTAGTAACTAAACGTAAGAATTGGCCAGTCAAGCATTTGCTCATTTGCTTGGCTTTTTTTGCATTTGCCTGTCAAACGGCTCCTTCAGAAGATTTGAGTGATACAGATCTTCTTTTGCTAAAAGTTGATGCCACGCTAGAAAATCTGCTTTTGGCAGAGTTAGAAGAGCTTCCGCAGATTATCGTCCAAGTCGAGGGTGATACTCAAGCTGTTAAAGATGTTGTAGCACAGAACGGAGGTCAGGTTGTTAGTGAAATTGAGTTGATCAATGCACTGGTGATCGAAGACGTTTCGGCTGATATGCTTGACAAGTTGGTGCAGCACAACTCTGTTACATACATTTCTGCGAATGAAGAAATTTCGCTATCTGGCCTGCCAAATTTAGACAGTACACACCAAGTCTCCAATTCAGACGCTGTAGAAAGAATTCCACTGCACCACCTTCATGCCACGGTCACAAATCAAATTGAGGAAGAGGATGGAAAAATTGTGGCAGTTAGCATAGCTGAATTACCGTTAGATCAGCAGTTCAGTCGTTTCACGTCAATATTGTTTGCATCCCTTGGTGGCCATTGTGAATCTGCCCAGTTTAAAATCAGACTTGATGGGCAAGATGTCTTTTCAACCCCCTTACTGATCGATAGCAACAGTCAAACAAATGTGGACGTGAGTTTGACAGGGGGCCAAACACTTGAACTGATTGTTATTTCAACCAGTATCAGTGGTGAGCCCCTCTGTGATTCAGAGGCATTTGAATGGTTAAATGCTTGGCTTGAATACGAGGCTAAAGAAATTGTTGATAATTTAGTTATCAATGGAGACTTTAACAGCGCGTTTAACAGTTGGCACATCAGCTCAAGGGTAAACTGGGTAAGTTTAGAATATGACCATGAATTAAGAGACTTTACCGTACAGCTCGGCGACCCGGGGCGACGCAGCCGGAGGGGGATGCTGAGTCAAACGATTCCGATCATAGGTGGGGAAACCTACGTGCTAGATGCACGTGTGTTTGGGGATAGGCGAATTCGAAATCAAGGGATAGTAAGAATTGATCACATGGTTAGGAATACTGAAAGCGGCAGATACAACACCGTTCTCACGAATCGCAACCCAATTTATGAGCTTCCAGACCATTATTCTCCTGTTCGAATGGTATTCACCCCTAGTGAGGAAGTAACCCATATCCGACTTTCCTTTCGAAATTACAGCACACCTATCAAAATTGATGATATCGTTCTGCAGCGTGTGACATTTGATGAGGAAGATCCTATTGATCATTTGAAATTAATGGGTGTTGATCAGCTGCATGAGTCCGGTCTGACTGGTAAAGGGGTTGGTATTGCAATTGTTGATACCGGTGTCCGTGAAGGGATGATTAACAGGCAGATTGATGCGTTTTACAGCACTTTAATCAGTACCAAGAGAACTTACAGGCAGTATGACCTACACGGGCACGGAACCCTAATGGCTAGCATGGCGGCCGGTGGCAACCCCGGCGGTGTGGCACCCGGTGCTGATATCATTTCTGTTAAGGCCCTTAACCGTAACGGGAATGGGACTGTCGCGAATGTCCTAGATGCGCTTGATTTCATAGACAAGAACCATGAAGAGTTAAACATTCGTGTGGTGAACCTGTCTATTCAAGGACCTGTTACAGGCCCCTATTGGGAAAATCCTCTAAATCAAGCGGTTGAGGCGCTTTGGAGTAAAGGGATTGTGGTTGTGGTCGCGGCCGGAAACACGGGACCGCATGCAGGTTCCATTACCACCCCCGGGAACGATCCATTTGTCATTACGGTGGGCTCATACACAGATAACTATACCGTTGAAGATCGATCTGATGACTTCATTCCACCATTCAGTGCGGCTGGACCCTCAGAGGCAGGTTTCATTAAACCAGACTTTATTGTGCCCGGCGCGCACATTCGGGCCTTTGTGCATCCTGACTCACACTTTGCAAAAACCTATCCGGTTTTACACATGGGTAACGGACTTTATCGCACCGCCGGGACATCTTCGGCCGCTGCGCTGACATCTGGTGCTGTTGCTTTACTATTGGAAGCCCAACCTGATTTGAGCCCTGATGAGGTTAAATTTCGTTTACTTGCAGCTTCGAAGCCAGCACTTGATAGCGATGGCAAATTAGCATTCAGTATCTTTCAGCAAGGTGCCGGTATGCTCTGGATGCCTGACGCCTTCAGCAGTGAGCTGAATGGTGAACGGGCAAACGTTGGCATGAGTCCGGGCAATGATTATGTTGGCCCTGCTGTTTACATTCCAGAGCGTGATGGATTTGCCTTGTTAGATGAAAACATGGAGCCACTCCCAGAAGGTGAAGATTACTTCTGGGACGGTGCTAACGTTTGGTCAGGTGAAAACTACTGGGCGGGTGGCCGTTTTTGGGCTGGTGGTCGGTTCTGGGCAGGCGGCCGTTTTTGGGCCGGTAGCAGATTCTGGGCCGGTACGGAGTTTTGGGTCAGTGATCGCTTCTGGGCTGGAGCTGATTTCTGGACCGGCGGTCGCTTCTGGACTGGAACAGCCGATGATGTTGAAATCGGTCTAAGTGATGAGCAATATTAGTGGCCTAAATCTAACCCGTGAATTGCACTAAACGGAAACCGGGAATCAAAACGATTCCCGGTTTTTTTTATTCAGCCACGATGTCAACCTCTGCTCCAATTAATTCTGTGCCTAGGGCGAAATCTGTGCCGTCATTGCCACTAAGTACAATGGTGATCGTATGATTACCGGGATTAAGCTCGCCCAAGTCAAACCACGGCCCCACCATCCGGCCAACTTCCTGACCGTTGTCAAACACGGTTGCGTATCCTTGAGCCGGGAACACCGGTCCACCAATCAAATCAGGGGTGAACAACCAGTTTTCGATCTCTGCATTTATGAGCCAGCGTCCATCCTCATCTTCAATCGCCTCAAGCTGCACGATGTTGGGGATCATCTCCCCATCTGTTAGGTCCATAATTTCTTGACTGGTTTCTAGATCTGCCACGGCCGCGTTAAACTGCGCACGTGCTGAACCGGTGTAAGCCAGCCCGAACACCACCATCAGTATGACAAAGTTGACCATGCCAAATGCCATCCGCCAGTTGAGCTTTTCATGAATGCCAATAGGTGGCTTGTAAAACGCACCGGGTCCGTTGAACAGAAACACGATTAGAGCGGCATGCAGGGGGGTATGCCCGATGACTTCAACTTTGCCAAATACCATCGTGGTTAAGAAGAAGACCAACGTGATGGTTGCCGCCAGCGGCCGCTCGAGCAGCCCGATAATAAGCAGATAGCCCAAAGCCAGTTCAACAAAAGCGGCCGCTTGCAGGAAGAATACCGGGTCAAAGCCTAAAGTAAGCTGCGGGTTTTGCTCCAGAAGATATAGGGCCCACTCGGGATAAACCAGCTTTTCATACCCTAGCCAGATCAGAGAAAAACCGATGGTGGCATACAGGGCGGGTAGAGCCAGTCCGCTGATTCGTTCGTCTTCGAAATCACTAACTAAAAAGTAAATACCGATCCCCACGTAATGCAGATAGTCAAGCATGTGGAAAATACCGAATTCAAAAATCGTGATTCCGTACAGACCCAATAACCCCAAACCGCTTACCCACGTGGTTCTGGGGAACAGCAGGCCAATGGCCAAGAAGAATTCAATCCATTCGTAAATCGCTCTGGGCGAGTTTAGCTCAGGGGTTAAAACCGCCTCTGATGACCAACTGATCAGCAGGACGGCCGCCATGGCCACCCGCATCACGAGCATGCTGTATGATTGTTGATCAGAGAGCCACTTGTTAAAACGACTGTACCAAGGCTGATCAGCCAACGTGCGCTCAACGTAGACTGCACCACCGATTACGATAACGCTCAAGACAACCATGCTGTAGTAGACAGGGGTCAGAATTTGATTAAACCGTCGGGGTTCATCGATAAAGCTGAATTCGCTAAACCATTTGACGTGGGCTAAAGTTGATTCAGGCAAGGTTAGTAATAGCAGTAAAAGCCCTGCAATAACAGAGAACTTGATTTTGAGAGAGGGGCTAAATTTTTGGGATAACATTGTAAAAACCTCCAAAAGTGGATTGCTATAAAAAGACTAACCTTGTTGTTGAAAATGCGGTATGACAAAAAGCATTTAATTGGGAAACGAATGTCACAAGCTGTCATTAGATACGGACAGTCGGCGTATAATCTGGCTGGTTGTGTAGATTAAAACAGACAAGCAACTGGCAGACGATGAGTGACTATTTATGCGGTATCTCGATTAAGTGCTGGATTAAGGCCCCTTTTCAGCCATGATCATGATCTGATTCAACCGGTCAAGCTGTCGTGGATAGAAGTCATTTATCTGCTGTGATCTATTTAGGTTTAAAGAGAGAAAAACAATGAAAATTGGAATTATCGGTTCAGGTTTTGTGGGGGCTACGGCCGCGTATGCGCTGGTGATGCAGGGGGTCGGCCGGGAAATTGTGCTGGTTGATTTAG
>JBCCSO010000257.1:0-6630 GCA_039199965.1 Chloroflexota bacterium
AGCATTTCGACCTCCCGAAGCTTGACCTGATTTCCACTGTTCTCAGCCATCATTTGAGCCTCGGTTAAATAACGAACCGCCGCCTCTTCATTCTCTAGCATCATTGATAGCTGTCCACACTCAATTAAAACGACTAAGCGAATTTGAGCGATGGTTGAAACTTGGATCGCTTTCTCGATATATGTTTGAGATGATAAGGCCAAATGGGTCAACTCTTCGATGCGATCCAGCTTGTCCTGATCATCGGCCGTAATTGCCGGTCGATTTTCATAAGCTGCCAAAATTTTGGCAACCGCCACATGAACCAAACCGTTAGATTTATCGAATTCGATCGTTTCCTGTAGTTCAAAGTGGCTTAATGCAGCTTGAACGGCCGACGGATAGTCACCTAGTGCACAATGGCATAAAGCAATGTATCCATAAACAATGCCGATCATAGACAGTGCATTAAGCTCTATTTTCATTTCAAGCGCCTGCTCATGACAGGATAAGGCTTGCCTGTAATCCACTCCCTCAAAAAAATGAGATTCACCCAATACCAAATAAGTGTGAGCGATCCCGCCGGGATCACCAAGTGTTTCTTTAATGGCCAAACTCTTCTGAAAGTAGTCACAGGCGATGGCATATTGTCCCATCGATGCATAATCAATACCCATAGAAGTGAAGATTTTAGAGATACTTCGCTGATTGCCCAGTTGTTGGTGAATTTCAAGACTTTTTCGTGAATAATCAAGGCTGACTTCAAAGTTATTATGGTGCTGTGCTTCAAGCATTCCCAAATAAAAATAACACTGTGTGATTCCCGCTAAGTCATTTATCGCTTGGCTCAAGGACAAACTTTGTTTGAAGAAGCTTTTGGCAATCTCATAATCTTTCTGAAACTCAGCTACAACGCCTAATTGAACAAGACTCAAGGCTTTACTCATTATGTCATTGGCTGCTTTACCTTTGACTAATGCCTTTTGAAAATACGCCTTAGCCCGACTGTATTGACTTTGCTCTCTTGAGATAACGCCAAGGATATTAAGGCTTTTTGCTTGTCCAGCCATGTCTTGATTGGTTTTGGCCAAAGCATAAGCTTCGTTTGCAGCTTGCTCACCATTGGCAAATTCGGCCCTTTGGGTATAAATGTCCGCGAGTAGATTTAATAATTCAATCCGACGGAGATCGGTTGTTGACAAACGTGATAATCCGCGCTTCGCGAGTACTTGAGCTTGCGTATAATCGCCTGAAACACTGACTAATCGTTGCGCAACAGGCAATAAATAGTTTAACTCCTTTTCACTATTTCCCGCTGCCCGCCAATGAGCTAGCAAATTGGGAAAGGTGTTGACATCATTTGAGTAAATTTTTTCAATGGTAATCGCGACCTTTTGATGAGCGCGTTGGAGATGGTCGTGGGGTAACAGTGCAAGCGTGGCTTGGCGTAGCTTATCGTGGCTGAAGAGCCACTGATCAGCACGTATGGTGATTATGGCTGCATCAGACACATTTTGAAGCCATTCATCTATATCAATGTCGGGCAGCAATGACTGTAAGAGGTTTAGGTCTAATTGTCGGCCGGCGACGGCTGCCAGTTGTAATAAAGGTAAGTTGCTTGCAAAAACTTTGTTGATGCGGCGCTGTAATAAAGCATCCATGCCGCTTGTAAGAACCTCTTTCGGTAAGGTAGTTTCTCCAATTTCTAGTAGATGCCCTGCGTCTTCAGCTAAAGCCCGCATTACCTCAACAATAAAGAAGGTATTTCCTTCCGTTTCCTGAGATAAAAAAGAAACGATTTCAGAACGGCTGCTAACCTTTCCCAATATCGCTTCGCTTAACTGACTAATTTCCTGTTTGTCAAGCCGGTTGATTTTTAGTAGCTTTGCCTCTGGAATCTCGCTTGGCAAATGGGGACGTTCATCATCTCTAAAGCTCCCAACAACCATAATTCCAGATAGCTGATCTAAAACTTTTATTATCTGCTTCAACGGCGATAAGCTTTCTAAGGACCAGTGTAAATCCTCTAATATAAGCAGTATCGGATTTGTTTGCCGCTTAAGAAGCGAGATAAAGGTTAACATCAAACGTTGTTCGCCTTCAGGACCAGCTAAGTTTGGAAGTGATGAAATAAACCGCCCAAGACTCTTGCTAACTGCAGGTGAAATCTCTTGCAAAATCCCTGCGTCTAAGTCGTTTAGCTCTGTATTTAACGCGAGGCGAAGAACAATATTTTGCCAAAGCTGATAGGGTACCCCCTCCTCCGCAATCTCCTGCCCTGTTAGGACTTGCCAACCGGCTACTAGGGCATGTGTACGGAACTCATCCAACAGTCGACTTTTGCCAACGCCACTTTCTCCACCAAGTAAGTAGACAACGCCTTGATTATTTTGTGCTTGAATGAGGCCCGTTTTAAGCTCTGTCAGCTCCGACTGGCGACCGATAAATGTGGCTGCTTGTAAATAACTTTCCCTTATCTCATCAGTTTCGCGTGGTGTAGTAACACCAAAAAACTCAGCAAAGTTATTTAAAACCTCAATGGCAGATTGAGGGCGTTTTGCAGCAGATTTATCTAACATCGAGGACAAAATCGGATACAAACTCTCGCTGATAGTTGACCAATCTGGCTCGATTGAGTACAACCGACCGTAAAAATCGGAGTTAAATTGACCGAAAGGGTGTTTCGCTGTCATTAGCTGATACAGCAAAACACCTACAGCATAAAGATCAGATTCTTGGCTGGCTTTATCCCCCTCAATTAATTCAATCGCCATATATTGTGGTGATCCACCTATGTCTCCCTTGTCACCATGCTTTTGAGAAAGCCCAAAGTCCAATAGTTTTACGGTGCCGTTCACGACGAGCACGTTATCCGGTTTTATATCTCGATGAAGAATGCCGCGTTGATGTAAATACGCTAGCCCTTGTAGTAGTTGCTCAATCAAACTGACTTTTTCATTGTAAGAAAGGTTTTTCCCCGCTTCAAGAATTGTTTGGCTTTTTGATAGGTAGGTCATCGTGTAAAAAGGCTGCTGCTTTTCATCAAAGCCATAATCAAGGACGCTGATGATGTGGGGATGGCGTAGCCCCGCTAGAACCTGAAATTCTTTCGCCAAAATCATGCGCAATCTTGATAAGATTTCATCATATGGGGTTGAATCAAAGCGCATAAGCTCATGGTTCATATTGACCTGCTTCAATGCGACTGTTTGCCCTGTTAAGCGATCCGTAGCCTTATAGACGGCCCCCATCCCACCCACACCAATTTTATCTTGTAGAACATATCGGCCGTTAATAATTTTTTGCATAGTATTTGATAATTGTTGATTGGCTTTCGTTTCATTTTATAGGGATAGGTTGGACCAAGAAATAGCAAAGATTGACTCAAAGGTCCTGTGCAGGGTGTCGTGATGATTCTGTAGTCTTACTCTAGGGTGTATTAAAGGTGTAGCCGACTGCTAGTAACGCAATCGGGCGATGAGTCTGTCAATGAAATTTAACGATTCAGATAAAGATAGATGTTCGAAGCCAATCGAGCTATGTCTTACTTTGCGGGCTCACCATTTCATAAAACTCTACTAGCACGCCCCCCGTGCTTTTGGGATGAACAAACGCAACCTTGATCCCTTTTTTGTTTAAGCGAGGTTCTTCATCTATCAACTGAATTCCCTTTGCTTTTAGTTCGGCCAGCGTCGCAACAATGTCATCGACTTCAAAACACAGGTGGTGCATACCCGGCCCCTTTTTCGCCAAATACTTGGCTACCCCTGACTCATCATCTAGCGGTGAAATTAGTTCAACGGCCGGGATTGGGGAACCTTCCTCTCCGGCCGGATAAAAGGCAACGTCAACCCCTTGAGCCTCTTCGGTGTAAGCCTTTCCGGCCGGAAGCCCCATGACCTCGTGCCAAAAAGTGTGCCCTTCAGCCATGTCATTTACTACAATTGCAATGTGATTGATTTTCATATTTAGCTTTTTAGCTATTGGCTTTTAGCTTTTGGTTTGTGCCCAATGGCTAAAAGCTAACGGCTAAGAGCCAATAGCCAACTGCCAAAAGCTAGACCGAAGGTCGATACTCCCCCCAAACGTCGCGTAGCGTGTGGCAAATTTCACCAAGGGTTACATCGTTTTCAACACAGGTGACAAACAGGGGCATTAAGTTTTCATCAGATGCGGCCGCAGCGGCAAGGTGAGAGCGAAGCTCTGAAACCTTGCTGTTATCACGATTGGCCCGTAAATTGGCCAAATGCTGCCGCTGCCCTTCCTCAATCGCTGGGTCAAGTTTGAGCACTTCCATCTTCATCGGCTCATCAGTTGTGAATTTGTTTACCCCAACCACTGTTTCTTCGCCAGCCTCAAGCTCACGCTGGAATCTGTAGGCGGCTTCATGAATCTCTTCGCTCACGTACCCATCTTCCACCGCCGCAATTGCGCCCCCCATTTCGTCGATGGTGTTGATGTAAGCCCACGCCTTCTCTTCGATTTGATCGGTTAAAGCCTCAATTGCGTATGAGCCAGCCAGCGGGTCAACGGTGTCTGCTACCCCGCTTTCATGGGCGATGATTTGCTGCGTGCGCAACGCGATCTGCACTGCATCTTCTGTCGGGAGCGAAAGGGCTTCATCACGGCCGTTGGTGTGCAAGCTTTGCGTGCCGCCCAACACGGCCGCTAGCGCCTGCATCGCTACCCGCACTACGTTGTTTTCCGGCTGCTGGGCTGTCAGCGTGCTACCACCTGTTTGGGTGTGGAACCGCAGCTTCCAGCTTTTGGGATTCTTAGCCCCAAAACGCTCTTTCATGATTTTGGCCCACATCCGCCGGGCCGCTCTGAATTTAGCGATCTCTTCCAAGAAGTTGTTGTGGGCGTTGAAGAAAAACGAGAGCTGCTTGGCGAAATTGTCTATATCCAAACCAGCCTGTAAGGCGGTTTGGACATAAGCAATGCCGTTTGCCAAGGTAAACGCCACCTCTTGTACGGCCGTGCTGCCTGCTTCTCGAATGTGGTATCCGCTAATAGAGATGGTGTTCCAACGGGGCACTTCCCGGCCGCAGTAGTCAAAAATGTCGGTGATCAAGCGCATGGACGGTTTTGGTGGATAAATATAAGTGCCCCGCGCAATATATTCTTTCAAGATGTCGTTTTGGATGGTGCCACGAAGCTGTTTGGGATCTACCCCTTGCTCTTTACCCACGGCGATTACCATCGCTAACAAAATAGCGGCTGGGGCGTTAATCGTCATGCTAATACTGACTTTGTCGAGCGGGATGCCATCCAACAAAATGCGCATGTCGGCCAAAGACGGAATGCTCACACCCACTTTGCCTACCTCGCCCAACGCCATCGGATCATCGCTGTCGTACCCGATTTGGGTTGGGAGATCAAATGCAACGCTCAAACCCGTCTGCCCTTGTTCCAACAGATATTTATAGCGTTCGTTGGATTCTTTAGCAGTGCTAAAACCGGCATACTGCCGCATTGTCCAGAAACGACTGCGGTACATGGTAGGCTGCACGCCCCGCGTAAACGGATATGCGCCGGGGAATCCCAGCTTTTCTCCATAGACTCCATTGGTGTCGGCCGGGGTAAACAGCCGATCTATTTCTATATCTGAACTGGTAGAAAACTCATCTTTGCGTTCGGGAAAGCGATTAATTGTTGGCTCAACTTGGTTTTTATGCCACTCTTTTTTTGTAGTCATGGGGTTGAAGTGGTAAGTAGAAAGTCTGAAGGTTGAAGTTGGCACTAACTTCAACCTTCCCACTTTTTACTTCATACTATTTCTACTGCTGCTGTTGCTGCTGTTGTTGAAAAATACTGCCAATCTCGTCAGAAGATTGTGGGTCCCATTTTATCTCGTTTAATAACATTTTGGGGACAGGCTGATGGTCTTCTATTTTCATAATTTGAACACCTACGTCTAACTCCGATGTGGCTTCACCGCGATAAACCCCTGACGTAGGGGGAACGTCTGCATAATCCCGGCCAATTGCGACCCGAATATGGCGCTCGCCCGCAATCAGATTGTTGGTCGGGTCAAATCCAATCCAGCCCAAACTGGGAAGCCATGCTTCGACCCACGCGTGTGACGCATCTTCCATCGAGCGATCTTGATTCGGCCGGTGGAAAAGGTAACCGCTCACATAGCGGCAAGGAATTCCTAAGCGACGTACCAATGTGATCATAATGTGTGAAAAGTCTTGGCACACCCCCTGACGGCTGATCAATGCATCATCAATTGGTGAATCAACCTCTGTACTGTTCGATTGGTATTGAAAACTTTCATAGATAGTCGTATTCAGCCATCGTAATAGGTTTAGCGGGTCTTCTGTACGAGTCAACTTTAACTCTTGCTCAAAAGCGATGAGCTGGTCTGTTGGCGTGGCAAATTGGCTGGGTTTCAAAAAGTCCCAAAATTGGATGTCAGACTGTAATGAATCAAAAAGCTCCCACTGAGCAAGCTCGAGCGTTTCTGGTAATTCGGGAGAGACTCGCCTTTCTACAATCGACTCAGTTTTGATGGTGAGCTGGCTGTGCTGAGTGGGGATGTTGAAGTGATTAACCGTGTTGCCCGCGTAATCGGTGTACTTGAGCGGATTGGAAACAGGATCTGTCACAATTGAAAAGCTTGAGCAGCGCTGATAGCGATCGTTG
>JBCCSO010000258.1:0-6602 GCA_039199965.1 Chloroflexota bacterium
AAGCTGCGCCCGTTCGTCGGCCGTTAACAGCGTGCTCCCATCTATTTTTTGTAGGACGGTGCCAGTTAAGCTGTCGATAACGAGAATGGTGTCAGTTTTCCAGACGTTGGCATAGATGAGGCCATCTACGCATTCTAGTTCATTAATTCGACCAAGCGGTTGCCCATTATCCAGCACCGGAAATCGGTTCGTTATTTCAAACGAATCTGGGTCGCGGCTCACAATGGTTGACGAGCCATTGCTCATCCAGAGCTGATTTTGAGATGGCTCGTAACAAAGCCCCCAGCCCTGCCCCTCATAAGAAAATCGGCCGATCTCCTCAAAGCTATCTTTGTCAAAAACAATCGCAATACCTGCTTTCCACGTTAGCATGATCAGCTTATCATCAACCAGAGCGAGCCCTTCCGCAAACAATTCTGGTGCGATGGGTACGCTCAGGTCAGATTCGCCCGTTGTAGGATCAACTCGGTAAAGGGCTGACTGACCGTAAAGACCGCCTGACTCATAAAAAATGCCGTTGTCCCACACCAATCCTTGGGTAAACACGGCCGGGCTGTGCGGAAAGGACTCAATGACCTCAATTTGTACCAGCTCGGCAGCTTGTGGGTTTTCCGTATCAATCGGTTCTGGATAGCTATCAACAACGGCCTCTGGCTCCGGATAGCCAGCTTCTGGCTGGACTTCGGCCGGTGCTGGATATGCTGCGGTGGTTTCAGTTGGCAGTGGCGGGGCCGTTGGTTCAACCACTTGCGCCAGTGGTGCTGGCTGAACCTCAACAGATTCAGAAACTTCTGCTGTTTGCTCAGGCGCACAGCCTATCGCAAAAATCAGCAGCAGGAGGAAACTAATTAGATTCAGGCTTCTCGTAGTCATAAAAAAGGATGAGCGTGCGGCCGTATTTTCTTTGGTCATTAAGGACAAGATTCTGCGGTTCCCAAACAATATCGCCCTCTTTTGTTTTGTATTCAAATGGGTCAACCTGAACAATAACTTCACCACCGTCAAATAAAAATTGTTCAGGGTTTTTATCAATCACGTCAATGGCCTTATGCCACATCTCTAAATATTGGGGTGGGGCGATAAATATCGTGTCAAATTTGGCGCCGCGCCATCGGCCGCTAGTCATTTTTTCAAGCAGGCCAAACGAGTCTGACTGAATAACTTCAGCACCCTCTTCAAAGCGGCAATGTTTGACGTTTGCCCATATCGTTTTGATGGCTGCTTTTGCCATGTCGACAAACACGACTTCGGCCGCACCCCGGCTTAGAGCTTCGATTCCCACTTGGCCCGTACCCGCAAAAAGATCAAGCCAGCGGGTTCCAATGACATCTTGCCCCACAATGTTGAACAGGCTTTCCTTCACCCGATCCATAATCGGCCGGGTTGTGTCACCCGGCACGCTTTTTAGTCTGCGACCTTTGGCTGTTCCACTGATTACTCTCATGGTTTATTTGATAGGGTGATGAAATGATAGGATGATTCCCTCCCACCTCATCATTCTATCGTTTGATCAACTTTCTACTTTTTACTGCACAATAATGGTGGCAATGAACGCCGCATCACCCGTAATTTCTCCATTTTCATCAAGGGTTGGCAAGCGCCAACCCTCGCTCATGACCCATAGTCCTGCCGTAAGCTGATATTCACCGGTCGGAAGATCATCTGGTAATTTTAGCAGGTGTGAGTCAGTGATGTATTTGTCCGTGGTCCAGCGCCTCGTTGGGAAATCACCAGGGTTTAATTTATCAGATTGAGTAATAAGATTGCCACTGTCATCCAACAGATGAACAAACCCTTGAAAATCAATTTCCTGAACAACCTCAGCCTGCCAATAGAGATCTAATTCTACCCAGTCGCCCGGAATAGCATCTGTTTTATCAAGGTCGTATGCCAGTAGCTCAATTTGCTGATTGAAGCTGGTATTGAGCGCAAATTCGGCCGGATCTACCCCATCATTGGGTGAAGCGTAATGAAACAGGCCGCTTGGTAGCAGCAGCAAAATGGCAACGATGCCAATCAGCAGCCCGCCGCCCCATGCAGGAAATTGGTTGATTTGACTAGGTGGTTCACTCTGGTTCAGCGGCATCATAAAAGCGATTAGGCCTGCAGCGGCCAGCGCTAGACCTGTCAGAATCCATCCGGCTAAGCGCGGAGGTGTGCTGCCAAACCAAACGTCTACCACGTGACTTCCGGCCGTCAGCGGCACTACGATAAATCCTTCAGGATCACCGATCAAATGATCAATGCGCTCCCCATTGACGTTGACTTTCCAGCCCGGAAAATCAAAGAAAAACAGCCTAAACGGAAATTCTCTGTCCGTTTCAACCGTGTAGCGGAAATAGAGCGGCCGCACAATCTCTTGCGTTGCTGCTGCTGTTTTGGGCAGCGTGTATCGGTTGACTCGATCTGGGAGCTGATTGGCGTAAAGCTGTTCCTTCATCTCGTCGATAGGCGGTGGTACAAACAAGACCGTTGCTGGCAAAAAGTCGGCCGTTGACGTCGTGCCCAGCCAGCGACCCTTAACCTCTTGGAAAGTGACGGCACCCAGATCCGCGGGTCCAAAATCTTGCCACGGCGGAACTTGGGCCAGTGGCATAGCCAGCGTCAGGGCGATGGCCACTGTACCCACTGCAAGCCACCACTCTTTGGCAAACAAGCTAAAGAGTGAGCCCGCTCCAATGGCGATGGCGATGGCGGCCGGACCCAGAAAGCGCCATGGGAACTGGACAAACGGCAAAACTGGAATCGTGCGCCAAAAAATGTTTGAAATAGGTAGAGTGAAAAAGACCATGACTAGCGCAGCCGCTAACCAGAAAAAGCGCTCATTGTCACCGATCTGCCGCTGTTGAATCAAGCGCCATAAAACAAATCCGGTTAGCACAACCAGCAGGGTTGCCTGTACTAAGCCCAAATTAAACACAAACGCTGATTGGCTGGCCCGCCAATCGATCCAGAGCGAAGGGGAAAACAGCTCTTGCAATGACAGAAAGTGGGAGGTCCACGAGAAATGGCTTCCTTCTTCACCCACAAGGGTGTCAAGATTGACCAAGTTTCGTTCTAGAACAACCGGTAACCAGAAGAACATCGATGCCATGATGCCAAGGCTAAACGCACTCAGTGGCACAAAATCAAGCCATCCCAGCGACTGTTTCGGACGCCAGCTATCAAGATAAAAGCGATGGGCTAGCCACCAGAGCATTAGCCCGCTTCCGATCATCGCCATGAGGTTGTGGCTGAGTACAAACGCTGCCACGGACGCGGCCGATAGGATGAAATATCGTCTTTGCTGACAGGTGATAAGTCGGCCCAAGAAGAAAAAGCACAGCGGCAAAATACCCAAGCTAAGTGACTCAGCTAAAACCCCGCGTGCGTGAGGATCAATGTACTGAATGTATGGTGCAGAGCCATACAGCGCGGCCGCTACGATGCCGCTTGCCGTCCCCCAACGATCTTTTGTGAAGCCAAATACTCCCAACGCTCCAGCCAGTTGCGCAATGACAAAAACCGCTTTTGTGGCCTCAACTGGCCCTATGCCGGGCAAAAATGCAATAATTACGCCCAGATAGTAAGCAAAGGGGGCATAGTAGTTAAAAATCGGGTAACCAAAGCCGAAGTAGAAGTTGGGAGCTAACCGAGGGAATAACTCTCCCCCTCGAATCAACCGCTCTAGCTCAGCCATGCGGAATACGTGCAGCTCTGCATCTGTGGCGACAGGAAGAGAATCACGGCTGACGAAAGGCCAGATGATAGGCAGCATGATAACAAGCACGGTGACCCATGCGATGAGGGTGTGATTTTTTTTCAAACTCAAACGGCGTTTTCCCCGATTTCGGCCGGAGATTTTAGCACAGTCCGGTTGAATCAAGCGGAATGTCTCACGATCATTTTCGTTTTGTAGGTGAACCGTTGGATTAGAGCGGCTTTCTCGCGATGTATAGATCTTCTTCTACAACCAAACTGTATTTATTGTTTGCGCCCCCGAAGTAATCCCGGTCATTCTTCCAATCGAATACTTCAACTTCAAACCCCACGCTTTCCAGCCGATCTTTGTAGTCTTTGGCGTAGATGCGCACGTGGTCTGACTGGCCAAACTCCTGCTCCCGGCCGCTTGCGCTGGTGATCGAAAAGTCTTCATAAGTTTCGTCTAGCGTCAGCGAAAGCGGGACTTGCAGCACGGCCATCCCGCCCGGCTTCATCGTGCGGTAGAACTCAGACATTGCTAGGCGGTCATCAGGCACATGCTCCAAAACGTGGTTGCAGATGATTTTGTCGAATGTTTCATCTGGAAACTGAATCTTGGTGATGTCCATCTGAACTTTGACCCCCCATTTTTGCTCCATGTCGGCTGATGTGTAGTCAAGGTGAGCCTGCTGTTCGAGAACGCGTTTGGTTGCGTATTCTGGAGCAACGTGCAGGATCGATTGGGGCCGCTCAAAAACATCTGTGTACTTTTTTAGGTAGAGATAAATCATCCGCTCGCGATCTAGCGAAAAGCAAATGGGGCACTGTGCATGTTCGCGACGGCCGGCCCCAATCACCTGCTGTTCTTGCAACACTGGGAAGTCAAAACCAAATGCGATAAATTTTCTGAGGTTCGCTTTGCACATCGGGCATTTATTGTTAAATCCCATGAAGTAGAGTTTTTTGTAAAGCGTTTTTAAGTCGGTGTAACGAAGTGTAGTGGGGCTGGCAGTTTGAGTTTGCACGAGAGTTTATCCAGTTCTGGAAGGTAAGTTTCCAAATAATACGCAAGTTGATGGTGTTTGTATGTCCCTTAATTTATTTTACTAGTTTAGGTTACAGTCAAAGTTAAGATGGGGTTTAGGACCACCCGAATAATCAAAAAGCCCCTTGGATCATTAAAGTTCCAAGGGGCTTTAAAAATTTAGTGATTAGCGATACCTATCCTGTGATGATATCAACGATTTGTTCAGGATGGTCTGCTACACGGACTCCAGCCGCACGAAGCGCTTCCTGCTTGCCCTGAGCGGTACCTGAACCCCCTTCAACAATCGCACCGGCGTGACCCATCCGGCGGCCCGGAGGAGCGGTAGCACCCGCGATGAAAGCGGTCACCGGTTTGGTTACGTGCTCCTTAATGTACTCGGCCGCTTTTTCTTCATCGTTACCGCCGATCTCACCCATCAAGATAATTTCTTCGGTTTGATCGTCCGCTTGGAATAGCTCCAAGACATCAATGAAGTTGGTGCCGTTAATCGGATCGCCACCGATACCAACGCAGGTTGATTGCCCAACACCCTTGTATGAGAGGGCATAAACTACTTCGTACGTCAGCGTGCCGCTCTTAGACACAACGCCTACCGGTCCCGGTTTGACGATGTCGTTTGAGATGATCCCGACGTTGCACTGGCCCGGCGTGACAAGACCCGGACAGTTGGGTCCGATCAGACGGGTATCTGTGTTGTCGATGTAGTTGCGCACACGGATCATGTCCATCACTGGAATGTGCTCGGTTAGGCATACTGTTAGTGGCAGACCAGCATCAGCCGCTTCGATGATCGCATCGGCCGCAAAACGCGCCGGTACGAAAATAATCGATGCGTTCGCTCCGGTTTCAGCTACAGCTTCGCGAACCGTATTGAATACAGGCACATCGTTAACCGCCGTTTGACCACCTTTACCCGGTGTCATTCCAGCCACAACGTTGGTGCCAGCCGCCATCATGCGAGCGGTGTGAAAGGTTCCTTGCCCGCCGGTAATACCTTGAACCAGCAGACGGGTATCTTTGTTTACTAAAATGCTCATTGTTTGTTCTCCCTCCCTTATGCGGCTGCGGCCGCAATCGCCTTGCGGGCAGCATCTGACAGCGTTTCGGCCGTTGGCAAGTTGGCGCTGGCCAAAATTTCGAGACCTTCTTTTGCATTGGTGCCAGCTAGGCGCAAAATCATCGGTACGTCCGTATCGATTGAATCAAGTGCGGCCACAATACCTTTGGCAACTTCGTCACCGCGGGTAATACCACCAAAGATGTTGATTAAAACCGCTTCCACTTTTGGATCAGACAGAATGATTTCGAGGGCGGTTGTCACTTTGGCTGCGTTAGCACCACCACCAATGTCCAAGAAGTTGGCTGGTTCGCCACCAAATAATTTGATGATGTCCATGGTCGTCATAGCAAGACCTGCACCGTTGACCATACATCCTATGTTTCCATCGAGTTGAATAAAGCTAACGCCAGCTTCGGCCGCTTTTAATTCAGACTCAGGAATAATGGTGGTGTCTTCCATTTCAGCTAATTCCGGTTGCCGATACATAGAAGAGTCGTCGATGGTAACCTTGCCATCGAGTGCCATGAGGTGTCCTTCACCCGTGATCACCAGCGGGTTGATCTCACACAGCTCAGCATCACTGCCCATGAAGCAGGCATACAGGTTCGATAGGAGCTTGCCAAACTCTTTCCAAAGTTCTTTGGGCAGTCCCATTCCAGATGCGATGTAGGTAGCCTGATATCCTTTCAATCCGATTGATGGATCAACCCAAACTTTGAAGATTTTTTCTGGCTGGGTGGCTGCGACTTCCTCAATGTCCATCCCTCCTTCGTATGAAGCCATAATCATTGGCTTCTTGGCTGCCCGGTCAAT
>JBCCSO010000259.1:0-6559 GCA_039199965.1 Chloroflexota bacterium
AGGAATGGTTACCGTTTTGCCTTCAGATGCTCGATACTCCGCCACACCACCCGCATGTTTTTCCATGGCCGTTTTTGAACTCATGCCGTAAAACTGCCGGTATGCTTTCCCATCGATTTCGATATGCTCGCCACCGCTCTCTGTGTGGCCCGCGAACATACCGCCCATCATGACAAAATCAGCGCCGCCACCGAACGCTTTGGCGACGTCGCCCGGAATCTTGCATCCGCCATCCGCAATGATTTGGCCGCTTAAGCCGTGGGCCGCGTCTGCACACTCAATGATAGCTGACAACTGCGGGTAGCCGACGCCGGTTTTGACCCGCGTGGTGCATACCGAACCCGGCCCAATCCCTACTTTGATGATGTCTGCTCCGGCCAGCAGCAGCTCCTCTACCATTTCTCCAGTAACCACGTTTCCCGCCATAATGATTTTTTCAGGATGGGCGTCGCGCATTTTTTTGACAAACTCGACAAAATGCTCTGAGTAGCCGTTGGCAACGTCGACGCAGATGAAGCGCAAGTCACTGTACTCATTCATGAGGTAAGCAACCATCTCTGCATCGGCCGCGCCTGAGCCGGTGCTGATCGCTACCGTGTCTAAAATGGCGGGATCGGCCGTGTGCATAAACTCAGCCCAAGCCTCTTTGCTGTAGTGCTTGTGGATAGCGGTCATTATGCGTTCAGCACCCAGTGCTTTTGCCATGTCAAAGGTACCGACGGTGTCCATATTGGCCGCAATAATCGGGATGCCCTCCCATGCTTGATTGGTATGTAGAAAGCTGAATTTGCGCAGGAGGCTTACTTCTGATCTGGATTTGAGCGTGCTCCGTTTCGGCCGGATCATCACATCTTTGAAGCCCAGCTTAATGTCTTGTTCAATTCTCATCGGGTTAAAAATCCTCAACTGTCGTTACGATTGGGAACACAACTGATTTTACCAGACCCCTGATGGCATGACTCCCCTTTTCCGCAAATGGGTACAAATAAATTAGCCCGCATTTAGTGCCAGAAAAATACACGCTCCACCACCAGAATCATGGTGATGCATGTAGGGAACCGTTTTGTACCAGTGAAATTCAATGACCAGATCCCTGTCTTTGAGCAGAATGTCACCCTCACCCACCATCATCTCACGATCGTCAGGACTCTTTTCTGGAATGTTTAATCGTTCAATCAAAATCTGACAGAGCCTTTTTTGAAACTGATTTTCCGCAAGCTTCTGTTCCCCTAAGTAGAACTCAATAAACCGGCCGCCGCCGATCCAATCTGGACCAATCGTGGGCAAGACGCGCCATTCAGCAACCAAATCAGCTTGATCTAGACTTTCAAGCAGCGTATCAAGATTTTCAATTACGATTGCGTTTTGACCCATAAAACAAATATCCGCACTTTGCACCGACTGCATCCAAGTTATTCTTGGTGCTAATGGCGCAGAATGCGGATTTAAATGCTAAGCTTAAAGCCTAAATTGATGGAAACTTAAGCAATAATCGCTTTGACTTCCAAGAACTCCTCAAGCCCCCACAAGCCTTTTTCACGGCCGTTGCCCGACTGCTTGTATCCGCCAAATGGAACGTCAGTGGTGCCAAACGCATAGTTGATGTGGATCTGACCTGCGCGAATCTGCTTCGCTACGCGGCGTGCCTCATCCATATCTTCAGAGACCACGTACCCGGCCAAACCATAATCAGTGTCATTGGCAATGCGCACCGCTTCCTCTTCATCCTCGTAACCGATAATCGTGAGGACAGGGCCAAAGATTTCTTCCCGCGCAATCGTCATGTCGTTGTCCACGTTGGCGAAAACGGTCGGTTTAATATAGTAACCGGTATCCAGACCATCAGGTTTGCCAGTGCCGCCCGCAACCAGCGTAGCACCCTCATCAATACCGGCCTGAATGAGCCCTTGAATCTTATTGAACTGCACTTCGCTCACAACCGGGCCAATGTCAGTCCCTTCTTTCTCAGGATGACCGGGGGTTACGCTTTCGGCCGCTTGGCGAGCCGCTTCAATTGCATCATTCATCCGACTCTGTGGCACGATCATGCGGCTAGGGGCATTACATGACTGGCCGCTGTTGCTCATCATGTTGGTTACACCTCTGGCAACCGCCTTAGGTAAGTCAGCACCCTGCAAGATCACGTTAGCCGATTTGCCCCCCAATTCTTGGCTGACCCGCTTAACTGAGTCGGCTGATCCTTTGGCAACTGCGATGCCACCGCGCGTTGATCCCGTGAATGACATCATGTCAATGTCGGGATGCGCTGACATCGCTTCACCTACTTCCATGCCAGTGCCGTTAATTAAGTTAAAAACACCGGCCGGAACGCCCGCCTCATGTAGAACTTCTGCAAAAGCCAGTCCGCTCAGCGGAGCAATCTCACTTGGCTTAAGCAGCATGGTGCAGCCGGCTGCCAGCGCAGGGGCCACTTTGGACACAATTTGGTTGATTGGCCAATTCCATGGGGTGATCAAGCCACACACACCAATCGGTTCATGGGTAATGATGGCGTTGCCCGCCTCTGACTCAAACTCAAAATTTTCAAGCGCTTTAATAGCACTTTTGATGTGCCCTAGACCAACGGCCGTTTGTGAACCATAAGCCAAACCTTTAGGGGCACCCATCTCCATCATGATCGCATAAGCAATGTCATCAAAGTGTTTTTTGTAGGCGCCTTTAACTTTGTTCAACAGCTCTAGCCGCTCAGCGTGTGAAGTTTGAGAATAGGTCTCAAACGCAGTGCGGGCCGCTTTGACCGCTTTGTCAACATCGGCCGCAGAGCCAAGGCTAATAGTGGCAAAGGCACTTTCTGTGGCCGGATTAATTACATCCATCGTTTTGGGCTCTTCGGGGGAAACCCAGCTACCATCAATATAAAAGTCTAAATATTGCTGCATCTTACACTCCTTTCTGGTCGAAGTAGATCGCTCAATGACCTGAGAACACAGGGTTGAGGTGGTGGTAAAAAATATTTTTTGCGTGCGTTTAACCGCCGCGACTGCATACTCACAAATTCTAGCTTCATACTCAGCCTTGATCAAATTATCTCTGCTGGGGCAACCGCATTTTCAAAACTATGCAGCATGTTGAAAATTTAGGGATTATTTCTACTGTGGATCCGTTGTCATTGCGCGGCAATCCACTACGAATTATTAGTTGGTGCAAAGCTATAAATGAGGCGCAACGCACCAAGGCCCGCCTTTTAATCGTTACCGATACTCTGTGATGAAATAACATTGTCTTGTGGTTTTCAAAATCATATCCTCATTCTGAGGAGATTAACTATGACCAAACTATGACTTGGTCATGACTTCTGGGACGTCTGCTTACGCCTTGTGATCTCTAAACTGAAGAGAATCAAATCAAAATTCTCGAACGGAACTTTTGATAGACCATTTGACTGACAGAGAGGAAAATATGACTCAATTAACCAATCAACCGGTGCAGCCAAAAGAACGCATTGTTGCCCTAGATTTTCTGCGCGGATTTGCCCTGCTCGGCATTTTGCTGATGAATATCCAAAGCTTTGCCATGCCGTTTGCGGCGTACTTTAACCCCACGGCCTATGGAGATTTGACCGGTATTAATTTGGGAGTGTGGACATTTAGCCATATTTTTGCAGACAGTAAATTTATGACCATCTTTTCCATTTTGTACGGGGCTGGGATTGTGCTCATCACCCAGAAGGCCCAAGAAAAAGGAAATCGGCCGGGAAGACTCCACTACAGCCGCACGTTTTGGCTGTTGGTGATTGGCTTGTTTCACGCGTATGCGCTGTGGTATGGTGACATCTTAGTACTCTATGCGGTTACCGCCTTTGTCATTTTTTTGTTTCGGAACCTTTCGCCACGCTGGCTACTCATTTGGGGAATCGTGACGCTTCTTATTGGATCGCTGATTACTTTAGGCTTGGGAGCTAGCTATGATTTCTTTCCACCGGAAGTGCAGACAGATTTTATTAACGCATGGTCACCGGCCGAGGAAGTGCTGGCGGCCGAAGTTGAAGCTTTCCAAGGAGGATGGCTGCAGCAAATGAGCATTCGCGCGGATAAGTCTTTAGACACGCAAACCACCGGATTCTTCTTCTGGGGATTTTGGCGCGCGGGCGGACTCATGCTGCTGGGGATGGGACTGTTCAAAATGGGTGTTTTGACGGCACAGCGGTCAAAAGCCTTTTATCGAAATATGCTGCTAATTGGCTTCTTGGCTGGATTTCCCCTTGTGATTGCCGGGTTGGTGACCAGCTTTAACAGCGGTTGGTCTCTTGAATATGCCCGTTTTGCAGGCAGTATATTTAACTACTGGGGCAGTGTTGGTGTGAGTTTAGGCTACATCTCTGCAATTATGCTCATTGCGTTATCTGGCCGCGGTCAAGTACTAGTCTCTCGCTTTGCGGCCGTGGGGCGTACTGCTCTTAGCAATTACCTGCTGCAAACTGTCCTTTCTATCTTAATTTTTTACGGCTTTGGGTTAGGGTTATTTGGTCAGGTTGAACGCATTGGCCAGCTGCTTGTTGTGCTTGTAATTTGGACAGTGCAGCTCATCATCTCACCAATCTGGCTCCGCTATTACCGATTTGGGCCGGTTGAATGGCTCTGGCGTTCGCTGACGTATGCCAAAGCTCAGCCGATGGTTATGAAGCGGTCACCCTCTGGTGCGACGACATAAACCTCCTTACAAACACTGTTGTTTACGAAAAGGCCCAGCACAATTTTAATGTGCTGGGCCTTTTCCTTTTATCAGCAGGCCGTTTATGTATGAAGTTTTTAAATGAGGGCTAAGAATCATTCTAACCTTGGGCAACAGCCGCTTGATTTCATACTTGATTTCATAGTTGAACCGCAGTTAATCCTAAGTTAAACCAGCTTAATTTTCTTTATTGAAAAAGGGACTATCATTCATCAATCTTATGCAAATCTGATGCATTTCGGTTCGCTTGATGAATGGAAAAGGAGATTGTGGAAAAGGAGATTGTGATGGAAAAAGAAGAGTAAATGGAGCTTACACTTTGGCAAGTGATCGAACCGGTAAAACGGAGGATTGATCTAGATATGGCGATGTGGGAGCTTTAGCAACAGGTGTGTTGCTGAAAAGTGTAATGACTAGTTTGTAAATTATACGAACTGAATTTCTGGTGACTGTGAAATCACCCTGCGACAGGCTCAGGGCCCCGCCAAGAAGAGTAGCCTGATGCTGTTGCGCTTAAAGTCGAAGGCGAAGTCACATGTTTAAAATACTTAGTTTACAAACTCATGACTGATGACAGTAAAAATTATTCCTTACCATTTTTGTTTTTCTCTTGACCTTTTGTCTAAGCTCAGATATAAATTTAGGCATGCCTAAAAATGACGGGCTGGTGATTTAACTTTGAAAAAATATCCGATCATATTGATTATCGTATCTATATTGCTGAGTGCCTGTGGACAACGAACCCAAACGGCGGCTGATTGCACGGCCGACCAGCGTTTGTTCACAAGCGAAACCCTTGTAAGTGGATCAATTTGTGTTCCTGAAGATCCGCAGCGCATCGCGTTCATAGACGAATTGGTGGGTGTTGCACCGGTCATGGGTGTTGGAACCGTCACTCGCAGCGTCTACTTTGATCTGCTAAGTGACGATTTTCCCAACGTCTTTACGAAGAGTGAAATCGATGCGATGATGGACTTGGGCCATCCGCGCAGCATTAACTCTGAAAATATGCTGCTAGCGGAACCAGATCTCATCATTTCAAGCAGCGGCTGGCGTAGGGCCAATCGACAAATTACGAGCATTGCACCAACAGTAGTCTGGAATTACAGCGAAGAGTTAGAGCCGCATGATTATTTTCGGGCGATGGGTGAAGTGCTCAATCGGAGTGATGAAGTTGAAACAGCGATTGAAGAGCTGGACGGCCGGATGGCGGCTCTACAAGCGGAAGTAGGCGAAACGAATGAAACCTTTTCTGTTGTGCGCACGATGGAAGAAACGGGTGAAATCCAAGTCTTTACTACAAACAATTTTGGTGCTACGCAGGCAGCGCTACTTGGTCTCACGATGCCGGACAAAATCTTGACCCCCGCAGAAGCAAGTCGGGCTGAAAACGCGTGGTGGTATCCGCTTTCCATTGAAGAGCTGGACCACATCGACGCCGACCATATCTTTTTGCTTCGCGGTTGGGAGCCAGATGTACAGGATGAATTTTTAGCAAACCCGCTGTGGCAGACGCTTGAGGCTGTCCAAAATGATCAGGTGCATTTTATCGATGGGGAATATTGGGTGCGTACCCATCCCTTGGCCCTGCACCGCATCATGGATGATTTGTTTGTACATGTGGCTGAGGTAGACCCGGCCGATGTTGCTCCCAATCCCTATGCGTGGACCTACGAGGACATAGACTAATGGAGACCAAAACGAAACCCGGTCTAACTGCAGTGCCTGAAACAATGCTCTGGACCCTTCACAATCGAGCCCCCGAGGCGATGCGGCCGGACGGCATTATTAGCGATCCTGAAGCGGTCCGCATTTATGAAAGCATAGATTACGACTACAAACGCAGTTTCGGCCGGTCAAACCCCAC
>JBCCSO010000260.1:0-6543 GCA_039199965.1 Chloroflexota bacterium
CCGGTATCAAGCTCTAAACCGGTCATTGAAGCGATACCGTTTGAGTCGGTGAAAGCACTACTGATGATATTGAAGCTTTCATCGTACAAAACCACCTCTTGCCCTGCGATTGGCTCTGCTGAGTCGAGCGATGTGAGCCATGCAAAGGCCTCATCGTGCGTGGTTTTGAGGGTCAAGTTGGCATTGGCAATAATAATCGGCCGGGCGTCATCATGCGTGCCTCGTCTAAAATCAACTTCTGGTGAGTTGAGCGATACATAATAAAAGCCAGGAGGATGCATATTCCCATTGCTGTCACGCAACTCGAATTGGGCATAGTTTGTCTTGTTTGACTCTGGCTCACCTGTGCCGGTGCTGACCTGAACCAGCGTATCTTCTGAGCCACCGTAAACATTGGTTTCATACCGGTTCACCATCTCAAAAAAGGCGGTGAAATCAGTTAGCTCGTACACATTCATCTGAAAATCGCTGACATTGATGTTGCGTACCCACGCGGCCGAACTGCCGTTGTAACGGTAGAGGGCAAATGGGAAGTTCATTTCAAGCGCTACAAATGGATCGCGATTGGCGGTGCGGAAGGTGAATGTTTGGGTTTCAGTTAGCTCATTCCCATACGGGTCAGTCATGCCGGGTAAAATGGTGACCGTGTAGTCAGTAGCTGGGCTTAATCCCCAAAAAGTGATGGACCTGCGCCAGCGGTTATACTGCCCGTTGGGATCACCCGTGATGGGCGGTTCAATAATGACCTTTTCATCTAATGAATCTGGGTCCATTTCCGTATCAAATAAGATTGAAAAGCCTGATGAGAAATCATTTTGAGTGGCTCCATCGGCCGGTTGTGTCTCGCTAATGCCGGGCAGCCCCACCGTGTTGATGCGGAACACCTCTCCAAAACGTAGCTGACCTCCAGCTTCAGATTGCGCTGTGTCTTGCACCGTAAAGGTGTACCTGCTGTCAAAGGACAGCGCTTGCGTTGGTGTAATGGTGACCGCTGTGCGAATGTCGTTCCACCCGAGCTCAAGCGGTACGGCCGCTCCATCTTCCCGCACCAGTGATACAGCGTTACGGGTTGTGGCTTCATCCATCGGTTGATTGAAGGTCAACAAGAGTGGTTGCTGGGGAGGATAGTCTGAATATGAATCCCCCACATAGCGGGCCAAGCCGGGGAGTGTTAAGTTTGAAATGGTGGGGGCTGCAATCGTAAAGCTCCAGCGAAAGTCTTCAGCCAGTTGCGCACCAGACGCACTGACCCCGTTTACAACCTCAGCCAAGACGGTCGCTTGGTAGGTTCCTTTGCCTGCCAGCGGCACGCTCGGCCGCCAAATGTAAACCGATGTATTGATCCATTCCCCTGTACCGGGTGTTTCAGGCGTGATCGAGACGGGAGATGGCAGTTCATCTTGCGCTGCCGCGTTGACTAACGGCACGACCGGCCGACTAAAGATGACGGTTACAGCGCTGTCTGACGCTACTTCGGTGACCCCATTTGCCGGAGAAACGGAGCTGACCTCGATATCACCAATCGTAAACAGATCAAGCGATACCGCTTCGACCAAGGTCATCCCGGAAGCCGATATTGCTGTATCTGCCAAGAGGATACTGTACTGGCTACCAGTTGTAAGCACCTGCTCAGGTGTAAAACGTAATATGCGCGGTTGTGGCCAATCAACCGAACCGGCAATGGGTTCACCATCGGCACTAAAAAATTGAAAGGCAGCGGCCGTTTTGTCTGGGTCCATCGGCTGATCAAAGTAAAGCTCTAGCGGCTCGTCTAAGCCAAGGGTGTCTGTGCCCGCTGGGTTCCGGCCGATGAGGCGTGGGGCTGGTTCACCCGTATTGATAAGATCAGTCAGGATGGTGGCCTCACTAACCGGCTCGTCTGTAGGCTCGGCCGTTTGGGCAGGGAGAGGCAGTGGAGTAATCGTAGGATCGACAGTTGCTATTTCTTCTAATTGAAGCTCACCATTAGCTACCTGAGTAAGCTGCTCATCAAAGGAAGGTTGCTCACCGGTAGATTGCTCGTCTTCTCCCGATTGCGGACCAAACCCGCAAGAAACAATCGCCTGTACAAAAAGTAGCACGATTATTAAGGTGTAGGCCTTTGACCATTTTTTCATTTCGTTTCTCCCGGCTTATAGGGCTGAAAGTTTCACCACCCTCTGCTTGTTGATCATACATTTGATGATTTCATTTTACCTTTTCATCATGGTGATAGTTTATCGAATTGGGACAATTCGCCGCTTTTTGGGAACTATACGCCATGTATACGCGTTGTCTATGAACAATTTGGGTAAGCTAAAATCAAAAAGATGAACATTTGTTCTTTTTGATTGATTCAGCTATAATTCAAGGGTCAATAATTGATTGGCAAAAACAAAAAAACATGTAGCATTTAGAAAATTAATTTAGCACAATAAAGGAGTAGCTAGCATGTATCAAAAAATAACACTTGTTGGAAATTTAGGGCGTGATCCAGAGATGCGTTACATGGCAGACGGCACGGCCGTTACCAGTTTTAGTGTGGCCACCAGCCGCTCTTGGACGGGTAAAGACGGGCAGCGTCAAGATGAAACGATGTGGTTCCGCGTCAATGTTTGGGGCCGTCAGGCTGAAACAACCAACCAGTATTTATCAAAAGGTAAAAAGGTTTTGGTTGAAGGCGTTTTGCAAGGTGATGCGGCTACAGGTGGCCCGCGCCTTTGGAGTCGTCAGGATGGCTCGATGGCTGCTTCGTTTGAGGTTCGAGCAGACACGGTGCGCTTCCTGAGTGGCCGGAATGAAGACAACGGCGGTGGTGGGTATACACCTCCCGGCTATGATGGTGATGGTAGCGTTCAAGGCGGCGGAGGCTCTGCGGCCGAAGAAGATGATATCCCATTCTAGTCAATCATCAGCTAAGCTGAAATCTAACTAAAAATAAAAAGGGCGATGTGTTTAAAAAACGCATCGCCCTTTTGCTTTGCTAATCGCTGAAATGATCAAACGTGTTGATCAAACCAGACTAGAAACTCTTCTGGATTTCTGGTGAAGTAATCATACCCAGCCGCTCGCTTGTTGCTTTCTAAATCTAGCCAGCGCATCTCTTTCTCCACGCTCAAGGCATCAAAGTATTCTTCAATCGATTGTTTGTTCAAATATTCATCGTTTGAATTTTGCACCAGCATCGTCGGAACGTTAATCGCAGAGACGTCGGGCATGAATGACACCTCAGTCAAATCCATCTCGGTTCTGTCGTTGTTGCGGTTGGTCACCCACCGGCCGATGAAGTTGTCGAGGCCAAGCGCTGTCATGAAATCAGGATAGCGCAGTGGCTGAATAGCGATCATCGCTTTGATTTTGTCATTGTCGGCTAAGCCATTGTCTTTGCCAAAGGCGTAAGTTGATGATGCTGCCCCCATGCAAAAGCTTAATAAACCGATGTTGCTGTCTTTGTAATCGGGGTGGTTAGAGACAAACTCAACGGCCGCGAGAACGTCTTTATGCTCTTCCGGTCCCCAAGTGACCCACTCAGTTGTGCCGGTTCCGCTTTCTCCGTGGTTGCGGAAGTCATACATCAAAACTGAATATCCTTTATCCACCAAATATTTGATATGTTTGAGAAACGGGATGTCCTCTTCCCACATTTTGATCATGCCCTTTCCTTCGGGCGTGAATCCGGAGCGGCTGCTTTGCACGCCAAAATGGGATTGAATGATGACTTTGTCTGTGCCACCTTTGATCAGCCAACCAGAGAGCTTGACCCCATCGGCCGCTTCAAAGGTCACATCTTCATAGTCCATTCCGTAATCACTCGGCTTATCATAGACGGGGGCTTGACCACCCTTGACGATTGAGTTTGAGAGAAAGTTGATTAACATAGTTATCCTCTTTGTTAAGTAGCTTTTTTATTTCATGTGAGCGTCGAACCACTCAACCATTGATTCTGGGTGATCAGAAAAGTAATTGTAGCCTGCGAACCGCCAAGGAGTATCTTCAACGTATTCGATCTTTTTGTCTTCAACGGGGACAAGCTCAAACATCTCTTGCACATCGGTCCAGCGAGAGTTTGTGTCATTGCGGACTTGCAGGAAGTAAGTTGGAACGTTGATTTTGGCGGCCGTGGGGATGATGTTGTGATCCGCCACCGTTAACCCGGTTAATCCGTTGTAGATTGGCTCAAATACCTCAACCCCTTCATCTTCTGGGATTTGGAATCGCTCACAGGCCCGCTCAATTGAGGTTCTTCCTTTAAGCGGCGCGATGGCGATCATCGATTTGATGTGGGTAAACGCTTCAGGTGCTTTGTCCATCGCATTAAATGTGGCGTTTGCTCCCATGCACATGCTCATGAGTGAAATATCGTAGTCGGCCGTGTCTGAACGATTTTTTACATAATCGATTGAGGCCAAAACTTCCTGCCATTCAAAATACCCGACGCCCGTCACCCCTTTCTCTCCATTCTCACTTTCTCCGTGGCAGCGAAGATCATAAGCCAAGACGTTGTATCCTGCGTCATGCAGCGCTTTATAACGGGGTAAAAAGTTAACTTCAAAGCCGCCCGCGTAGTTTAGTCCATCGAGGTGACCCGCAAAGCCGTATCGGTTAGCGGGTGAGAAGTGATTGCTGATGATGACCTTGTTGGAATCAGCGGAGATAAACCACCCTGTAATTTTGACTCCGTCTTGTGTTTCAAACGAAATTTCTTCAAAGTCTAAGCCTACTTCTTCAGGCGTTCTTAGGATGGGGGTCCTTGGTGGCGTTGATAGTCCCTGCGCCAGCATCGTTAGCATTTGTGTCTGCTGCTCATTTACCATGATTTAAATCCTCACTACTTTCGTACAAGCGTAAACAGAATTGAATGATTCTCAGTATAGAACCGGTGTGTCTTGATCGAAAACATAATAGTCCAAAAAATTTGCATTTTTGTTCAGAAAACTAGCTTTTTGTCTAGATAATCGCTTGATTATTTGTATAATCAATCAAGTTTTTAAGATTTTGACTCTAAGATAACTAAGGAAACCGTCAATGACATATAGTCATAAAAAATTTCAGCGCCTCATTCAGAAAGTAATTGAGTTCACGCCTGAAGAAGGGATTAATCGGACAGCGATTCAATCTTTGGGTACGTTTAAGTTAGGCTCAAACATGGCTCGAGAACCGGAGGTTGAGACACCTGCGATTGTGATCTTGTTGACTGGAAAAAAGATATGCTATGTGGCTGATCAAAAATTAGTCTACGATGGAGCAAAGGTGCTGGTTGGGCTGTACCCGGTTCCGGTTGAAACTGAGATTGTAGGAGCCACGGCCGAAGATCCCTTTTTGGCCGTGGGGATCGAGCTTGAGCCTAATCGGATGGCGGAACTTTTGTTGCGCATTGATCGCTTTGATGAAAACGAGCCGCAGCCGCCATCGATCAATCCGGCCGCAAAATTTTCAATGGATTTGACTGACCAGCTAATCGATCCGTTTTTGCGTCTGTTTGATTTACTGGAAAATCCCAGAGACGCCGCGATTCTGAGCGATGGAATAATTGATGAAATTTACTATCGTTTGCTGAGCGGTGAACGCGGGGGAGAACTGAGAGCGCTTTTGCAGCAGAAGGGGAAAATTAAGCGGATATCAAAGGCGGTTGATTTTATCCATTCTAATTTGGATCAAGCGGTTTCTGTTGAGCAGTTGGCCTCAACCGTACATATGAGCCGCACCGCTTTTTACAATAACTTCAAAGAGGTGATGATGCTCTCACCGCTACAGTATGCTAAGTCAGTCAAGCTGATGGAGGCGCAAAAGCTTATTCAGGCGGGGAATCGGGTGACAGAAACAAGCCACATGGTTGGGTACAATAATTTGGCTCAGTTCAGCCGGGAGTACAAGAGGTTTTTTGGCTACTCGCCTTCTGTAAAAGGGATATAGAGGTCAAGCGCAAAGCGAGTAATTTTGTAGATTTGTTCTGTTGGGATACCCGATGGGTCAAACCATTTGGCCGATTTGATTTCATTGCTCAGTGCTAGCTCTACAGAGTTGGCCACGGCAGTAAAAATCGAAACGGTATCCTGCTTCCCTTCGGCCGAAGTTTGGTAATCTGCTAAAAAAGTGAGGTCTACAAGCTCAACCCCCAATTCTTCAAACACTTCTCTACGAGCCGCATCTACGGCCGATTCTCGTTTTGGGTTGTAGCCCCCACCGGGCAAATGCCAGATGTTGAGGTTGCCGTAGCTGTGTTGCGCCAGCAAAATCTTTTCTGATTCTGGATGTTGGACAATGACTTTGACCCCAAAGGTTTTGGGTTTGAAGACTCTCCAGTACAGGCGTAGAAATGGTAGGGACACATTTTGAATCATGAGTGTGTATCTGGATAGCTAAAGCGTTTTGGTTGAGGGGAGATTCGAGGTAGGGAATTTGAATAAATCACGTGGAGGGCCAGCGTGCTGGACCCTTGACCTGAACCCGGATCTAAGCTTTAAGGCGCAGCACGCTGCGGCACTGGGGATCAAGCATTGGGCTAGCTGCGGACGAGTCAGCGATCTGCTCCACACATTCGACCCGAATTGCGTCCGGGTCGCG
>JBCCSO010000261.1:0-6539 GCA_039199965.1 Chloroflexota bacterium
AGATTGATAAAGCAATACAGATAAAAAATGCATCTAAAGCGTTGCTTAAGGGCATTGAACCTATCATTTTGATTGACCTTCATATCTGGCTGTGCTACTATTTCAACCTGTTTGCGTAAGGCAAATATCCCTTTTCTATTTCCGTTAACAATATAAGGTAGGTACTAAAATAAGAAGAGCTAGAACAACGAACAGAAAGCCAAGAGGTCCAGAGTACAGAATCAACGGCCGCATCCGCTCGCGGAATGTTCAATTGGTAAATGCTGATAATGAAAATGTAGGTGTCGTTCCTATTCAGGAAGCACTAAAAATAGCCCGCGAGGCTGAACTCGATTTGGTTGAAGTGGCACCAAACGCAAAACCGCCGGTGTGCCGCATTATGGACTACGGAAAGTTTGCATACGAGAAAGCCCGTAAAGAGCGTGACGCACGTAAAAAGCAGAAGAAGGTTGAAATCAAGAGTATTCGCCTTCGGCCGAAGGTGTCTGATTTTCACCGCGACATCAAAGTTAAAAATGCTCGCAGGTGGCTGATGGAAGGCAAAAAAGTAAAAGTTGCTGTCCGTTTTCAAGGGCGTGAGATTCAGTACACTGAGATCGGTAGAGAATTGATTTTAGGTGTTGTTGAAGAACTTTCTGAGATTTCAACCGTAGAAACTCGTCCAAATATGGAAGGCTGGCAAATGATTGCCATGCTAGCTCCAGAAGAAAAGGCGATTGAAGAGTTGAAAAAGGCTAGAGCTAAAGCTGAAGAAGATTCTTCAGAAGAGGTTGAAGAAATCGAAGAAATCGTTGATTCTTCTTAATTTAGGAAAAGTCCCAAGTCAAGCTTGACTAGACAAGAACAAAATTATAATTAGTAAAGTTTCCTGATTATTGTTCTTTAAATGGGTTCAAAATTTAATTGAGTGGTACAGACCCCCATTTATGGGGGTTTTCTGTGCAAGGACATATTATGGCAAAGGCAAAAACGAAAAAGTACAAGCTAAAGACGTACAAGTCGGCCGCCAAACGCTTCCGTGTGACCAAGAACGGGAAAGTGCTCCGCGCTAAGCAGGGTAAGTCCCATCTTCGCCGCCGTAAGTCAAAGCGCGCTTTGAACATGCTTGACAAAACGTTAGAGGTGACCTGTAAAGGTGACCGCAAGCGCATCTTGCGCTTGGCTCCGTATCTAAGGAAGTACCGGGCAAACCCTGCTGCTGGTAGCAAGAATTAGGTCGGATTGTAGAGTCGGATTTCGCTGCCCGGCCTTGATCGTGTAAACAAAATGATTTAAGCGCCGGAGCCCAACTGAAAAAACGCGAGGTATAGAATATGAGAGTTAAAGGTGGGTTTGTAACCCAACGTAGACACAAAAAAATCCTCAAAATGACCAAAGGTCAATGGGGTACACGTAGCAAACTCTTCCGTCGTGCAAACGAGGCGATGATGAAGTCGTACTGGTACGCTTATCGCGACCGTCGTCAACGTCGTCGTCAGTTCCGTCGCTTGTGGATTACCCGCATTAACGCGGCCGCACGTCAGAACGGGCTAAGCTACAGCCGTTTCATGCACGGTCTGAAGCTAGCTAACGTTACGGTAGACCGCAAAGTGTTGGCTGACATTGCTGTACGGGATGCAAATGCATTTGCAGCCTTGGCAAAAATGTCAAAGGACGCTTTGCCTAGCTAGACTGCACAAACGCCCGCTCAATTAAAACAACAAAAAAGCGGATTCTGAATTTCAGAATCCGCTTTTTAATTTTTAGGTGGAAAATGTCTACGCAGCTTTCTTCAATACCGGCAAACCGTTTTTGCTTTCTGCTACCATCCGGCCATCAGGAATTGAGTCGAGAGCACCATCCCGAACATCTTTTGCAAAGAAATAAATCTGCTGTTCCCGACCGTTTTTCAAGGTCGTTTTTTTGCCATGTAGATAATAAGTTGTGCCTTTTGAATTTGTATAGCTGTAACATGCCATGTGAGTAACCTTCCTTAAGAAAATAACTTGAGTATTGGGTTTAAAAATGATTTTCAGTCAAAAAATGATCCTGAAAATGGGAAAGAATAAGTTTTGTAAAAACCATGCTAAAAGTTGTTGACATACCTCGAAAAAAGGTGACTCCTCTCTGGAGAATGTTAAGGGATTAAATGGGTGATCGCAAACGGGTTCCACGTATTTTTGTTAGGATGAAGGTCCTAATTCACAAACAATTTACCTGAAAAGACAACTATTTTTCACTTTACGAGGGTATAGCACGCGGTTTTGACTGCGATTTTTGGGATTGTTATACTTTGCTGCCTACTTGAAATATCAGCAATTTTTAGGAACAAATCATGAAACTTTCCAGATCATTTGGAAAAACACTGCGTGAGGCACCATCTGACGCGGAAATGGTCAGCCACAAACTACTTATTAGAGCAAATTTTGTCCGGCCGTTGGGGGCGGGTATCTACACGTTTATGCCGTTAGGCTTCCGCGTGCTTAACAATATTCACCGGATTATGTCTGAGGAAATGGATGATGTTACTGGCCAAGAAATGCTGATGCCGAATCTGCATCCAAAAGAGATCTGGGATCAGACCGGCCGCTGGGATGAGATGAGCGGTATCATGATGAAAATCGACGCGGGCGGTAGCCGCTGGTATGGGATGTCACCTACTCATGAAGAGGTGGTGATTGACCTGATCGGACGCGAAGTTGACAGCTATCGCGACATGCCGCGCATGGTGTACCACATCAGCAAAAAGTACCGTGACGAAGCGCGTCCGCGTGGAGGCATGATTCGCCTGCGCGAATTTATTATGAAGGATGCCTACAGCATGCACATCAGTGAAGAGAGTCTGGACGAATACTATCCAGACATGTATCAGGCATACTTAAACATCTTCAATCGGTGTGGTATTGATGTGATTCCTGTGGAGGCTGATGTGGGTGCGATGGGTGGTAAATCATCGCACGAGTTTCTGTTCCCGCACGAAAGTGGTGAAGACTCTTTTATCCAGTGTGATAACTGCGACTATGCGGCCAATGTAGAAGCGGCCGTTTTTGTACGCACCGGCGAGAAGCCTGAAAGCGAAGATTCACTTGAAAAAATTGAGACGCCAGATTGCAAAACGATTCAAGCGGTAGCTAATTTTTGTAGTGTTGAAACAAGCCAAACGCTTAAGGCTGTTTTCTTATGGGCAACTCCTCCCGGCAAAGATGAAAAAGAAGGCAAATTTGTCTTTGTTGTCATTCGCGGGGATTTGGACGTCAATGAAGTAAAGCTGGCGAATGCACTTGGTGGCGTTGGTCTAAGGGCTGCAACAGAAGACGAAATTAAAGCTGTGGGTGCAATGCCTGGCTATGCGTCTCCTATCGATCTAGACGTGGCGAAAGATGCAGAAAGTGATGGGGTGTATGTGATTGCAGACACTTCGATACATGCTGGCGGCAACTACGTATTTGGGGCGAATGAGGTTGGTTACCATTATACAGGCGCTAACTACCCGCGTGACTTTGCGGTGACGACCATCGCTGATATTGCTGAGGCGGGTGATGGGCACATTTGCGCTGTGTGTGGTGATGGCGAGTTGCATTCTCGCAAAGCGATTGAGGCGGGTCACTGCTTTAAGCTTGGCCTGCGCTATAGCGTACCAACCAATACAACGGCCTTAGGCCCAGACGGAAAACCAAAGCATGTTTACATGGGCTCGTATGGGATTGGGCTGGATCGGCTGATGGGGATTATTGTGGAGCAATATCACGATGATAACGGCATTGTTTGGCCGCGCAGCGTTGCCCCTTATGACATCCATCTGCTGAATTTGGGCAAAGAAGAAGAGCCGAAAGAGCTGTGCGAAAAGTTCTACAAAGAGCTAAAAGCGGCCGGTTTTTCTGTGATGTACGATGATCGTAAGCTGAGCCCCGGCGTGAAGTTCAAAGATGCCGACCTGATGGGTATGCCGATCCGCATTGCGATAGGGAAGCGCAGCTTGGAGAATGGCGGTGCTGAAGTGAAGCTCCGGTCGGCCGATGAGCGCGAGATTGTGGCACTGGACGATTTGGTGGCACACGTAAAGGCGCTATAAGCCCCGTGGGATGAATCCCACATCTAAAAATAAAGCCTGTTTAAACAGGCTAAAGAAAAGCGGCTCTGAAATTATCCAGAGCCGCTTTTTTGTTTAATTCTGCTCAATGAGGGGTGTGAGGGCTTGATCAAACACAGTGTCTAGGTAAATGTCATAGCCGTCATCATTGAGGTGGATACAGTCGGCAAAGTATTCTTCTGGACTCCACGTTCCCAAATCAGGGTTGCCCGGATTGCCTTGTAAAGAGCCATATGTGTTCACGGATGTAACCCGATCAAATTCGGCCGCGACTTGTTCCGCACCTGCAAACAAATCAAGCCATAGGTTGCTCAGAGCCAAAGGTTCTGTAATGCCAAAAATACTGTCAAACAGGCCAGCACAATCTTCATTTTCAAGGTTCATGATATCATACTGGGCATAGACAATTTGCAGATCTTCACGGCTGTCTTCAAGCTGTGTGAGCAACTCACGCATGTCAGCGGGGACATTTTCGGCAGAACCATTGTCTAAAATATCATTGCCAGCAAGGGTAAAGAATACAATTGGGTGAGAGCTTGGGTCTTCAGAGATTGCTTCAAGCATTCTGCTCAGAATTCCATCGTCATCGTTTGACCAGCCTTCCATCGTGGTGCCGCCAATCCCAAATGGGACGAGCTGAACGGTGTCACCATAGCCTCTGTCCGCCAGCTCTTGCTGAAATTGCCCGTCATCCATTTGATCTGCCCAAGAGTCGCCAAACACATAAAGCGAGCGACTGCCATCAGTCATTGAAACAGGATTTTCATCTTCCATTTCTTCGTCTTCAAAGTCTCCACCCCCGCAGCTCGTAACAAGTCCTGTGCAAAGCATGATTATAATTAAAAAGAGAAATTTATTTTTCGTGTTCATTTGTGCACCTGTATCTATTCCTTTCTCCTGTAAGTATTTGGCTCATCAAATCTGTGATTGGAAATTCCATAGGCGGAATTATATCTCTGCACACTTTTTATAGATGAGCCAATTGGTTAGCTTATTAAACATATACTTCTCCTTATGAATGTTAGCCCACTAAACCAGCAGCAAAAAGGGTGCAGTGAGCTTATGTTTGACTATTCTATGTTAACAAATCTCATCGGCCGATCCCTGACCATGCTCGTGGATCGGCCGCTTGGTTCTAGCCACCCAAATTACCCAGACATCATTTACCCGATTAACTACGGCTACATTCCCGGGCTACTGGCGGCCGATGGGGAAGAACAGGATGTGTATCTTTTGGGGGTATATGAGCCTGTCGAAACTTATACTGGTGTGATTATTGCTATCTTAATAAGAACGGATGATGTAGAAGACAAATTGGTCATGGCCCCAGCCGGAAAGAGCATCACTGATTCAGAGATTCTGGAGCAAACATATTTTCAAGAACAATATTTTAAAACCACGCTGATCCGACTGTGACTGAGTGCAAACAAATTAGTTTTGCTGGTTGGGTGAAGAAAGTAGCACAGACATCCTGTCTGTAACAGGCTGGAAGCCTATTTTACATTTGATTTATAGCTCATGAGCCATCATTTTTGGCTTGTTTGCACTTAGTGTTTGACCAAACAAAGATTGCCTGGTTCCAAACCGGGACAAACACTTAAAGCTTCGCCATTCTGAAACAAGTACTAGTCAAAAGAAGTTTGGCGAAACACTAGCGGCTAATTTATATACACTGCTTGCGTGATTCAAAATACAGGGAGCGAGCATCTTCCGGGTGTACTATCTAAATCACACACATTGGTTGGGACTGTTTTGCACATTGCCGATTGCCACCCTAAATCATTTGATCAACCATGAAATTATCAGCCGTATTTTCTACACTTGTTTTGCCTGCCCTCTTTTTGATCAGCGCGTTTTTTACAACAGCGCAAGCAAACTCAACTTGCGATTACATACATCCATCAGACACATGGAAGCTGAGTGGTGATGATCATAATTTTCAGCCGGGTGACACCATCTGTCTTGAAGCGGGAGAGCGTGGTCCTTTACGGATTGAGAATATTCACGGCACGGCCGAAAATCCGATCATCATCATCAACCATGGTGGACAGGTTGTGACCGATGAGTATTCCTATGGCATCAATCTAGCGGCCAGCAGCCATGTGCGGCTTACTGGCTCTGGTGATCCTGAGCATTTCTACGGGATTCGCTCGGGTGGGACTGTATTTGTGGGCAGCCTCAGCACCGATATCGAAGTTGACCATATTGAAACATATGCGGCCGGATTTGCTGGATTCATGATTAAAACAGACCCTAATTGTGATCCTAGCACGTGGCGCGAAAATTTTGTAATGACCAACATTTCAGTCCACGACAATTACGCTCACAGCATGGAGGATGGAGAAGGATTCTATATCGGCTTCACCTTTAGCGATGGCTACACAGTTACTTGCAACGGGCAAGAGACGACTGTCTACGGCCATCTGATTGAAAATTTAAAGGTCTACAATAACCGGACCGATGATACCGG
>JBCCSO010000262.1:0-6496 GCA_039199965.1 Chloroflexota bacterium
ATACTGGTCAAAATACCGATGGCTACCAATAATGACATCATGCCCATCGATCTTACCCCGCACCCCCCGGCCAGTGAGGGACCGTACATTTTCGGCTGACTTTATGCCAGCTACACCAAATACATTCGCTTGCTCCACAACCGCATGGGCCAACGGATGCTCACTACGGGCTTCAACCGCGCTAGCCAGTGCCAATAAATCTTGGCATGGATCACAGGTTCCTTCTGTCCAGCCTTCACAATCGGCAGCTTCAAACTTAATCACGGTCGGCTCACCTTTCGTTAGAGTTCCGGTTTTATCAAATGCAATAACATTCACTTGCGCCATCGCCTCAACAAACGCCCCCCCTTTGATCAAAATGCCGTTGCGTGCCCCGTTGCTAATGGCTGCCACAATGCTGGCTGGGGTGCTGATCACCAGCGCACACGGACAAGCTACAACCAGCATTGTCAGTGCCCGATACAACCAGCCGGTCTCATCAGATGAAGGATTGAAAAATGGTTCTCCCCACACCAGTGGAGGAATGATCGCTACAAGGGCAGCTAGAACGACCACGGCTGGGGTATACCAGGCAGCAAAACGATCAACCAAGCGCTGAGCAGGTGAGCGTTTGTCTTGAGCTTCTTCTACCATTTTGATCAGCCGGGCAATTGTGTTGTCTTTTGCCAGATGGGTCACTTCAATCTCAAGCGTCCCTTCTCCATTGATCGAGCTGGCAAATACGTCGCTCCCATATTCTTTTTCAATCAGCTTGCTCTCCCCCGTGATGGGAGCTTGATTGACAACCGATTCTCCAGCTAGCACAACCCCATCCATTGGAATCCGTTCGCCCGGTTTGACCAGAATTTTGTCACCTACGGTTAAATGATGGATGGCTACTTTTTCGGTCTGCCCGCCCGGCAAAAGCCGCGCTGCATCGGCCGGTGCCACATCCATCAGTGATCGAATCGAGTTCCGTGCCCGTTCGGCCGTGAACCCCTCAATCGCCTCACCAATAACAAACAGGACCATGACGACGCCCGCTTCAGTGTACTCACCGATAATAACGGCGCCAACGGCCGCAATCGTCATGAGGGTGTTAATGTTGACCTCCCGATTAATGGTGAGCGCACGCCAGCCGGATCGGGCAATTGGCCATCCGGCCAAAGCTAGGGCCAGCACTGAAGCTGCATCTAACAGCGGATGTTCCAGTCCTAACCCGGGCAAAAATTCATGCAGGATTAAGCCGGGCAGAATTAAGACGGTGGCGATGAAGGCCATACGGGTTTCTGGCCGCTGCCACATAAACTGCAAAAAATTTCTTTCAATAATGTTTTCTGTAGGGGCAGACCCATCAGTTTCGGCCGACTGCTCGACCACCTCGAACCCCAACTGCTCCACGCGAGTGATGACATCAGCCGTGGGAGTTGTGCCTGAGATACGCAGCGTTTCGCTTGCAAAGCTCAGTTCGCATGTTTCAATGCCATCAAGCTTAGCGACACCGTTTTCAACTGTTTTAGCGCAACCGGCGCAGTCCATTCCGCTGATTTTGAAGGTTTGAGTATTCATAAAATCCTACCAACTTTAAGTTTGATAGGATTCTAAACCTTGAACCAAGGTTGAAGGTCAAGCCTAGAATTTATTTTTCTAAAAGATTAGCCAATTCTCAATGGTTCAGCTCCCATTACTACAAGGCAAAGCCTTGAGAGTTTAATTGTTTAAGTTGACTCAAATGCGTGTTTTTAGCGTTTCAATGTAATCAAGGCTATTTTGGTGTTTAAACTATCGGACGAGCAATTGATTACTGATCAATTGGCCGCAGGCATATGTTATCTGTCTATCAGATTTCAAATCTCATATCGTCGTTTCGTCACCTGCAGAACTAATATTATGTCGAAGTCTGACAAATATGCCGATACAAGCCCATATAATTTTACTGCGCAGCTTCAACAAACTTTCTATAGTCGGCTTTTATTTGTGGGCTAGGAGCTTTACCGCAACAACTTGATCTGGATGGCCTACGTTTTGTATGAGAACGGGCCATCTCTCTGTTCTCTGTTGTTGATACCCCGTTATTTGCAAACTCTTCCTTCGCTAGTTTGATTTGATGCTCTAGTTTTTCAGAAGCTTCTCTAATGGGAACAATAGCAAGATTACATTTGTTCTGTTCATGAACTCTTCTCAAATCCACCATTAAGTCTGAAATAATTCCATACACCTTAAATACTCGATCCTCAGCGTATTTTGGAAGGTAGTAAAGTCGCTCTGAAATATGTTCTTGAATATGCATCCATGATTTTTCAAAATCCTTGATTGCAGTCTCAATACATTCAGGGCGCACACAATCGGTAGAAATTTCAACATTTAACCTTTGTATTTGCCCTAATAGTTTATGAAGCGCAGTGTAGACTAAAGCCTTGCTCTCTTTGATAAAGTTTTGCGCATTCTGCTGAGCTTTTTGCTCCTCAAGCTTTTGTGAATGCTGGAAATCTAAAATCTTTCCCCTTATCCCGCCTCTGCTAGAAACTATTGCCGTTATAAACGAGCCGATGATCGCAGTTAACGAAAATATAGTTACTATATTTTTATCCAAAAAAGTGTAAATATCCATTTCAATATTGTGGTGTGTAGCACAGCTCTCGCTCCAAATACACGCATAGCTCATTGCATTTAGCTCTAAAAAAACCCCCTACATTACATTATGTCAAATGAATCGGCGAAAGTCCACACTGGAACATAATTTCTAACTCCCTGCTAATTTCTATTCATTTTTACGCAAAAATAGGCCTAAATTCGGAATACTCGAGAAAAGTGCCATATGATAGCTGTGTTGTAAAAATCAAATGTTCAAGTGAGCAATTGATAACGAATCAATTGCTCACTCATGATTACAATCCAAAATAATTGTCTAAGGCATGAGCTATCAAGACGATAACCATGCTGATGGTGCACCAGAGATACCAATAGAGAGGGTTGTTTCCAATCCAATCTGGAACAGCCCTTCGTAGTGATTGACCTATTTCAATAAAGAGCCACATTGACCCGAGCACAGTAATCAAGTTGCGAGTAATCATAATCTTTCTCCCCCCTACTACTTCGCATTTATATCTATTGGAAGGCCAAAATGCGTTAATGTTTATTAATCAAATTGGCTCCTTCTCATTTAGTTGTCTCCCAAGTTGGAAAGCCTGCAATCGTGATTAATTATTCTCCCCCACTATGACGGCAAGGGATGTTTTTAGGCTAAAGTTATATGGTACGATATAATCTTGACTTGCTAATTAACGCTAAACAAAACTAATGGGCAATAGCTGAGCATCTTTTAATTTCATGAGTCAAACTATCACAGAAGAAATATACAGCACCATTGAAGGTGCATTTAACTTTTTTAACGAGCGGCTTTTCGGAGGCAAACTCCCCCCTTGCCTCTTCACCCTTCAGCGAACCTACAACGCAGCTGGTTACTACCACCGACGTAAATTCCGTGAAATAAAGGGTGTCGCCTATACCGATGAGATTGCACTTAACCCGGTTCATTTTCTTCACTATCGTGGCGACATGGAAATTATGCAGACCCTATGCCATGAGATGGTTCACATGTGGCAGGTTCATTTTGGTAAACCATCCCAGCGGACCTATCACAATCGTCAATGGGCCAATAAGATGATCTCCATTGGCCTCATGCCCTCACACACCGGTCAACCCGGCGGGAAACAAACGGGGCAACAGATGAGCGACTATCCGATGCCCGGAGAGAAATTTGAAAAAGCGTTTAATGAGTGGAAAGCGGCCGGAAACACGATCCGCTGGGCTGACATTGAAGCGTTTCGCAATATCGGGGTAATGGTTGATCTCAACAACCTCACGGCTGATCAGCTAGGGGTATCTCTATCACCGATTGGACTTGTGACCGATTCGGCCGCAGCCGTCACGATGGCCCAGCAGATACCGGATTTTAACCAGCTACTACAATCGCTATCGATGGAGAAAAAACGGCCGAAAAGTAAACAAAAGTTTCAATGCTCTGTATGCCGACAAAACGCATGGGCGAAACCAACGGCTCATTTAATCTGTGGTGATTGTTATGACGACGAGGGAATTATTCGCATCATGAGTGAGGCTTAAATAGAATATCAATTGTTTGTTGGCTTAAAAATTAAAGCACGATCACCGGTAAAGTTGTAACGTCAGTCCTAGCCTCAACGCCCTATTTTCAGATTGTTCAGATGTGAAATAATCTTAGTGTAAGTTGAGTTGTGCAACATCTTATTAACATCGATCCAAGTGCATAGGTTCAATGGACCCTCTTAGAAAAGAAAAAAGCATCTCAAAAGAGGTGCTTTTTTCTTTGTTAATTAGTTGAACGCAGTGAGTCGCTACCCCCTTCTAATTCTTCAACTCGTTCCCGAAGCTTTTCTATTTCAATTTTTAACTCAATCAGCATAATCATGAAAGCGGTATCTACTGGAAGCATGTCTACAGCTTGGCTCATTGCCATGCGGTTGTTCTGCACTGTTGCAAATAGCTCGTCAAACGCTCGACGCTGATTTAAACCGAATAAGGCACGTCGGAAATTCCCGAAGTTGACGGCCGTCAGTTTGTTGAGCTTATCTGTTGTTGTGATTTGTGATCTACCCATTCATTTAAAATATGCTTTGAGTGAGATTTCATCAATCACCCGTAGGATGATATTTGGGGTGATTCTGATTTTCAGTGAGGGTCGAGCTAGGCAATGTAGGTCCGTAAAAAAAAGTGAGGTGGCAGAACAACGGGCGTTGTCCCATCCACCTCAGAGGGAGCCTACATTCTAAAATGATAGCATGGTTGAGGGTGAGATTCAATTGTTTGCTTGGATACTTAGAAGATTTTTGCCCGCTTTTTTATTTCCCACCTGCCCACCCTGTATGACCGTTGGTCATTTTGAAGGCTAGCCCTCAAACTCCCACAGGCGGGGCATTCGCCATCCCCGCTGGACCCCCGGCCCACACCACTGCACTTCAGCCTAAAAAACAGGTCAAGGGTAAATGCATTCGCTCCGCTCACCCTTGACTCTATTTTTTGCGCCTAGTGCATAGCGGTGCGGTTAACTAGGCATCGTTAAATCTTATGATGTTGCTGGTTAATAGATAGGAGGTTGAGATGGATCGCGAGACCATGATCAACTTAGCGATTGCGCTTATTGCTGCAATTGTGCTGGTACGAGCGGGCTTTTCGCCCACTGAGTTGCTAGCTCAGTTATTCGAATTTCTCACTGGAGGATAACGGATAATCGCTAATCGGTAGGTCGCTGTGCAGAGCGGCCTACCACTTCTTTGTATGCCATCACCCAATCAGATAGGCAGGTGAAGAACATCACGATACCGTACCAGAAAATGAATTCAGCCAGTGGCTCTGAAACAAGCAAGATAAATATGCTTGAAAATAGGATACTGAATCCAAGCAGGGTTGGCATGAGCGTGATGATTAAATCTTTCCAAAGTGGCGGCTTTTCCAGATAGGTGATGTGGAAATCATGGCGCTGGATCGGTATGTTCAGAGCCCGGCCGGTGAGGTAGTGGGTCATTTCATGGGGCCATGAAATTGGCAGCATTAAGATTTTGATCCATTGCGGGTAGGATTGGTTTTGTTTGATTCGATTTTGCTGAGCTTGTTGGCTGAACATGATTTCATCATAGCACAGAATGTGATTGATTTGAGACGACGATTATCAAAAGTAAAAAAAACAATTGGTTTGGTGCGCTAGTGATCAACCCGGCGGCCGCATCGATGCAGATCCGGAGAGGTGGCGCACCAAATTGTTCTGCTTTTAGGTGCGCTTGTGAGTTTGGCCAGATCCCGGCCGCGCCCGGCCGGTCAGCTGCAGCTGAGTTAGCGTCTCTTTCTATTAAGTAGACCTATTATTCTTTGCCAGAAAGTTGGAGCTGTAACGGTTTGTGGTTCTGGCTGAATGGGCTCAACTTTTTCTTCGTTTGGGTTTGTTAGACCTAGCTGCTTGTTGTAATGTGTGGCCGATGCTTGCATTTGGCGGTGACCACACGGGTGAGCGTACATGCTGCTACTTGGCTGATAAAAATATTCAACCTTTTCTTGGCACACAACACAAACCCCACGATCCAAGCGTGAGAACATTTCTCCCAAAATCGCAGCGACGACCTCTTTGTCAGGTTTGTCAGGATTAGGCGAATCCTCTGAGCTTTCCATTGGTGCTTTCCTCTGATTAAAAAGGCTGGTTTAGCCTTTTGATACTTCTGTGTAGGTGTAGTGACACTTGTGATTATAACTAAATGCCTTAGATTTAAAATCCAGTTACGGAGTTTGAACGGCATCATTAAGAGTTAGGTCAGTTGAATGAATGAATCTGGGGTTACTTTCACAAGCTTCACCATCATTATTACCGTCAAGCCCGTGAATATCGCCAGCACCTTGGGAAAGGCAAAATTCATAGAGGTCTTGAGCTGCTTGCTGGGTCGGAAAATCCTTGCAGTTGTAAATATCAGAAGAGCAAATGTTGGTTTCA
>JBCCSO010000263.1:0-6443 GCA_039199965.1 Chloroflexota bacterium
ACTTTATCGTGATCAAGCCAGCCGTTGTATGACACCACCATTTACGGCAAAGCAGCTTTGATAGCACGAGTTGCCTGCTGGAAAATGCCGTCAGCCGCATAATTTTCTTCGCAGATCGGGTCTTTTTCGGCCGGGGTGCTAAACAGCTTCAGATATGCTACGCCTAATCCCCAAGCTTTTTTTACTTCAATCACCGCCTCATCTACGGACAACTGGCTAATTCCCGGCATCGAGACAATCAGATTACGTTCCCCTTCACCGTGCACGGTGAACAATAGATAGATGAAATCAGCCGATGTCAGCTCGGTTTCGCGGACCATCCTGCGCAGTGTAGGGGTGTGCCGCAGTCGGCGCGGCCGGATGGGAGAATCAAAAATTGTCATATCTAAAGCTAATCAGCTAGATGTCTCTCTAGCGCAGCAATCATGCCATCAACCGTGTGTGGTCTTGCCTCTGAATGCGTAGGTAGCTGTGCATTTTGCAACGCCTGAGTCGTAATCGGCCCGATTGATGCAAAAACCTTGTCTGCAAATCGGCCGGGATTAATGCTCTCATTCTGCAATATATGCAGGAAATGATTAACAGAAGTTGGGCTAGTAAATGTTAGGACATCAAAGCCTAAGTTGAAATTTGCCCAATCGTTAGGTCCCGGGTCAGTTGGAACGGTGTCGTATAACGCAATCTCAAGCAGCACGGCCCCCTTCTGGCGCAGCAGGTTGGCAATTTCCGGCCGCCCTTTCTTCGAACGGGGCATCAGGATATTCAACCCATCAAGATCACCTAATCCAGCAACAAGCTGTTCTCCAACAAATTCACTTGGAACAAAATCGGGAAGAATCCCATATCCTTCAAGCACAGCGGCCGTAGCCGAACCGGACACAGCAATCTTGAAATCTTGCCAGCCTCTATCAGCCAGTTGCCAACGGGAATCTGCAAAATTTTCAAAAAAGTAACGCACCGCATTACCACTGGTAAACAGCACCCAGTCAAACATGTTGATATCTAGATTGTCAAACTCCGGAATGGGCAGGGCTTGAAACTTTAAAACTGGGAATCGGATTGGCACGGCCCCTTTCTGCAACAATTTATCTATAAACGGCTTGGCTTGTGATGGCTCCCGGGTGACCAACACTCGTTTGCCCGTCAGGGATGAGTCGCGGCCGATTAGGCGTTCAGCCCCTTGAGCCAGAGCAAGTTCTGCCGCCGCCATTCCCAAAGCCTCAGGATCTGGGCCAGATAAGCGAACATCAACCCGGGACTGTCCTTCCGGAGCTGACACACGACCCTGGAAAATAAACTCCTCCCCTTTTTGCTCTACATATGAGGCAACTGGAAGAGAGCAACCGCCCCCTAAAGCTTGTAGAAATACCCGCTCAGACTTAGTGCACAGGTAACTTGGAATATCCGTAATAGAATCAAGCAGTCGCTGCGTTTCAGGGTCCTCCGCGCGGCACTGAACCCCCAGAGCCCCTTGTCCGGGTGCGGGCAACATCATCCAGTTTGGTAGATATTCGGTAATGTATTCATCAATCCCCAAACGCTTGATACCGCTTGCGGCCAAAACCGCCGCATCAAATTCTCCATCCATCACTTTTTTGATGCGGGTATCTACATTACCGCGGATCGGTTTAACAATCAGGTCTGGCCGATGGAAAAGAATTTGTGCCTGACGGCGAATGCTGCTGGTCCCTATAACACTCCCGGGCCGTAGTTCATCCAGTCCGGCTCCACTGTTAGAAACCAGTACGTCACGAACGTCTTCACGCTGGGGAATAGCACCTACTATCAAACCGGGCGCGTCTTCAACAGGTAAGTCCTTCAGCGAATGAACAGCCAAATCAATCGATTTATTGCGCAGCGCAGCTTCAAGCTCGGCCGTAAACAGACCTTTTCCTCCAATTTTAGGCAGCGGAATACCGGCCGCCTGAGTCTGATCTCCCTTTGTCGTAAATATTACAATTTCACAGGCTAATTCAGGCCATGCAATCTCCAGCATGCTTGCAACGAGCTTGGTCTGAGTCAGGGCCAACTTTGACCCGCGCGTTCCGATCTTGAGCTTCATAGTTTAGCTTGATCTGCATGTTAGCAGTATCAGCATTTCAGTCTGATCCGCTGAATACTTGCTTCGCAAGAGTGCGGATCTAGCTGATTGGCTGGCTATAAATCAAATAACTTCTGGGCTGACTTATCCAGCCCATTCAAAGTTCCATTTCGAGCTTCGTCACGTAAGGCCATTGTAGGCCGGTGGAGCAGTTGTTTAACAATAGTTTGTGATAGCTTATCAATATGCTTAAGCATGTCCGGCTCGACCTCACCCAAATATTTAAGGGTACGAGCCAGTTCTTTGCGTCGAATCTCTTCAGCCTGCTGACGCATAGCGTGCAGCGTTGGGTGCACCGTAGACTCTTGAAGCCAAGCTTGGTAGCGCAGATGCTCCTCTGTCAGAATGAGTTCAACTTCTGGTACAGCCCGCTGCCTCTCTGCGATGCCTTCTGCCACTTCCCCGTTGAGTGCATCAACATCAAATAACGTGACAGCAGAATTCTGTTGACAAACTGGATCAATGTCACGCGGTACAGCCAAGTCAATCATAACAAGCGGCCGTGAACGATTCTCAACATGTTTGCTGGTTACTACGGGAGCAAAGGAGGATGTAGCACTAATCAAGCCATCAGCCGTAGGCAGTAACATCTCAAGCTGATCTAGGCCAGTGCCTTTTACACCCCATGATTCTGCAAGAGTACGCGCTTTATCTGCGTTTCGGTTAAGGATTGTGATATTTCCCAGCCCAAACTGCCTTAACCCTTTGACCGCAAGCTGAGCCATTTCTCCTGCACCAACCACTAAAATTTTTGCATTTTCCTTATCAGACACATACCGATTGATTATACTAACGCCTATCGTACTTACACTAACCGAGTTACGGCTAATTGCTGTCTCTGTTCTAGCCCGTTTACCTGAGCGAATGGCTGATTTAAAAACAGACTTTATGATGGCATCAGCCGTCCCATCAGCAATAGCTGATTCTGATGCCCGGCTCACCTGACCTAGAATTTGTGGCTCACCCAGCACCATACTCTCTAATCCAGCCGATACACGGAAAAGATGGTTAACAGCGGCATCGTCTTTAAAGGTATAGGTCGCTTGAGCAAAGTTCAATTTGCTATCAGCAATCCTTTCCCACTGTGCAATGATCCGATCAGGATGCACTGATGGAGAGGCGGAAGCATACAATTCAATTCGATTGCAGGTTGAGATAAGAGCAATTCCGTTGGCCAAGCCTGAAGCAATAAAGCCATGATTTAGGTCAGCACGATTTATAGTGGCCTGTTCACGCAATTCAACTGAAGCAGTTTTGTGGCTAATGCCGATGCAATAAAAGGTCATTTTAGAATTAGTGGTTAATTAATATAGTAAGAAATACTTGCGGGTGAGAACTGAAAGACGAATAAATCGAACATGCTCTTCAACTGAGACTTAATCAACTGTTTTAAAATTTAAAAAATGATCAGTTGCTCTTATCATCAGTGCTTATTCATACTCGGCTGCAATAGCGAGCTGAACTTCGTTTAATAGCGTATTGATACGCTGCAGAAGTCTTAAATTTGCTTCTGGTCGTATCCGTGCTGAATCTGGTAATTGGAGCGCAGATTCAACCATACGACCACGGAAAAACATGGCAGCTTGCAAAGCATCTGTCAGAGACATTCCCACTTCTTGGCCAATTTGCCCATAGCGCATACCAAGTGCTCGAGTCTCTGCCAAGATCGATTCATCTTCATCTTCTGAATTAATAAATTGAAGGGTAAGTGCCATAAGTTGCTGCCCCATCCGCCGGTGTTTATCACGGTCAGATTCTGTCAGGCTTGACATCCAGCTACCGGGCTGTTGAGTAGATATGTTTTGACGCGTTACCGTCAGAGCCTGTTCAGCCCACACATCTTCTATCTGATTCGGATTTCTAATTGTCAGATTGCTTTGGGATGCTAGCTCAATGTCTGAAACAGCAAATCTTCGATGACCACCCGGCGTGATCCGCACAGGAATTTTGCCTGTATCAGCCCAGCGACGGAGCGTTGTTGGGTGAACAGCAAGAATTTCTGCTGCTTTCTTGAGTGAAAGCCATTGCTGTTTATGTTCAGTAGTCTGGGGCATAAATTTACCTATAACACTCTAAATCTTAGCAAAACTATGTATAGAATCAATGAGAATTTGGGGTTTTTGGTCTATCCTTTACAAAAAAAGGGCTTTCCCTTGCAACTTTCTTATCTAAGTGCATATTTTAAATGAACCATGGTTAATATATTTGATCCATTGGCAATTATTACGACCCAAAAGTCATATATCTGTCCATTCGGCATCATAAACATTCTCAGTTTCCAATTAAAACAGTGTGAAACAAACTCAATTTCAGCCTAAAAGTCTCTTAGTTAGATCTCTTAATTGGTAGAAAACAATAGACTTCCTTTTGCGCAGATTTGATGCAGCAATCACTGAGCAAGTTTAGGGTGTAATACTGAATCGTCTTGGCTTAATCAGACCGCTGGCATAATGTTCTAATTTTGTGAATAGGTCGCGGAAAATTGGGTCCCTTTGCAAGTGATAGATGTAACGGATAGGATGTCGTCCGGGATCAAATGACCACATAAGCTCACCTTCATGCCAACCGGCCGACTGTAGTTTGCGAATGTCGGCCGGGGTACGCTGTGTCAAAATAGGGCTAGAGACAATATTAGATGGCAGCCAACTAGAATTAATAAGGTATGCGATTGGAGCAATGTCCCAAATTTCTTTTGACCAACCAAAGTGATCATCACTGTAGGCTTTGAACCGTACAGCCAAAAAGTCTCCGATGTCACCTTTGCCTAACACGTGTTTATCAATTTCTGGAACAGTGGTGTGCAGGTGAGTTGTTACACCAGTACAGGGAACCATAACAAGCGGCACACCACAGTCAAAAATTAAACGAGATGCCAGAACATCTCCTTCCAAATTAAACTCAAATGCATGCGGCCAATGCAAGGCTGTTCCCCCTAGCCAAACCAATACGATTTTGTGGATTATTTCAGGCTCTAGCAAAATAGCAGAAGCGATGTTGGTCAAAGCACCGATGGCTACCACATAGAGCGGATTATCATCGGCTGCCCCCATCGCTCTTGAGATTAAATCATTAACGGCCTCACTTTTAAGAGGATGATCATAGTCGTCTAAGAACCCGGCCGATCCACGAAAAGCGAATCCATCGGCCGATAGATTAAGCCGGTCAAGCAGCCTACCGATCTCTTCAAAGCTCAACGCCATGCCATGCCCGGGCGTGTTGGCAAGATGGTTGTAGAACGGAGCAGCATAGATTGCTTCTACGGCCAGCCGTTCAGGCGAAAGTAGGGCATGCACAACCGCAAACTGATCGTCTATTTCATTGTAAGTATCTGTATCAAGCACCATGCGAATTCTGCCCGTTGGTAATGTAAGCCTCTGCAAGAGTTTTTCAGCTTTTAGCGGTTGAATCTTTTTCATGAAAATACCTACTCTTTGTTCTGCGGCTCCTCGTCTCCAAAATATTTCCAAGCCCATTCAAAACGACAGCCTGCAGCCAGAGCTGCTGACCAATCCTCCCGCCGGTCACCTACATACAGAGTTTGCTTCGCAGAGATACCAAATGCTTCCATATGGTCCAGCAGCATATTGCCGCTAGGCTTACGGAAATCCGGCGCCAGAACGGCTCCCATTCACGGCTTGCAGGAATGGGTGACCACATATTTTCCCATTTGATGTAATAGCTAAAAGCGATATTAACTCGAACCGGCCAGCCGATATTTTTTTTGATTGCGTCCAGACGCTGCAGCACTTCAGCTTCGGTTGGCAAGTCATTAGTCGATTTCTTGTTGACCTCACGATAGAGACGATAGCCAACGCCCCCTTGGTTGGTTGCAATAGCCAGATGCACATTGTCGGCCGCTAGATCATCAAGGATTACTTTGCGCTTCGGCATCAGGGCCGTTTCATCTAGCAAGCAGAGCGTCCCATCCACGTCAAATATCACCAAATCGAATTTTTTCATCTTACTATTCTACAAGATCATCAACTAACAAGAGTTTAAGTATCAACCAATCTGAGCAAACTACAAGCCATAATTGAAGGATGCGTGCTTTCTCAACCATAATTACATTTACACTCATTTTACTCATTCTATCTGCCTGCGGCTCTCAACAATCACAGGCCAACAACCTGCCTGCAACGCTGACAGCTATTCCAGTTGCACCAACTTTGGAGCCGACGGCCGTTGCCCAGATCGACGTGGCTCCTACAACAACGCCTTTACCTTCGGCCGCACCAACCATCCTCCCATCCCCATCACCCACAATGACCCCGACACCGATCTTTCCACCGTTTCCGGGTAGCCAACCGATTGATCGGGAACTGATTGGCATTCAGGTGCATCC
>JBCCSO010000264.1:0-6422 GCA_039199965.1 Chloroflexota bacterium
CGGCCGATGCCGATCAGCATGCGGCGGGCCGGATGACTCATCTCCTCAAACATCCGGTCCCCGATGTCTTGTGCGTTACTCCCTTCACTGATAATCACAACACGGTCATCATGCCATACGGTTAGCGGCTGCAAGCCTATGGTGCGTATCCAGTCTTGTACGTCGCGCAGCAGCGGCCGGCCGTTTCCACCCGATGCTGGCGGAGCGTGAATCAAAATCACCTGATATTTCTTGTCCAAATTAAAGTTGAGCCGTCTAGCTTGGTCTTGCAACAGGGTCGGGTCAGGCGCACCTTCAAGCAGTTGATCAAAGAAATCACCACGCAGGGCCGTTTCAGCTTCAGCCACCGCTCGTTCTTTAAACATGATCAGTGCAGCCACCGTCGCTCCATGCACGGCCGCCATCCTGACCAATTCCGTATCCTCGCGGTCATTAATAATCCAGAAATAGCCGTAGATATCACGGTCCACGACAATCGGCACCACAAGTCGGGGGAGCGTCATCCCCACGTCTGGAATCGGCGGCACCGAAACCGGTCTAAGCTCGCTACGGAGCTTTTCATAAATTCCGGCCCGTAGCAATCGCTCTGAAATTCTAGGGGCTGAACGTTCGCGAAGTGTACTTGCCCGACGCATGCGATCCATCGGCTCCATCATCACATGAGCAATCACTCGCAAAGACGTATCTTCAATCAAGATAGACCGATTCAGCAGCCTCGACATGGTACGAACTAGGTCTGCTAGATTTCCACCTTTCAAAACTAAGTCAGTCAGCTGATCATAAATTAAATTCGATTTTTGCAGCAGCGCATACTGCTGATTAACAATTGGCTCAAGCAGTTGCTCTGTAATATTTATGAAAAGAAGCTCAGGAGGAGAAATAATAATTGGAAACCCCAGATCATCGGCCTGATCCCTCATATGCTCCGGTACATCATCCAAATACTGCCCGGTGCAAATAACCAAGCCAGCAAACTTTTTACTGTGCAAGTGTGGTACAAGTGAGCTCTGTAGATCAGGTGAATTAGATAAACTAAGCCCACTGGTGAGCATGAGCACCCCATCACGGTCATATTCATAATGGGCATCGGGAGCATCAACGGTGTGCACCCAACTAATGCGGTTATCTAAACCACTTTCCCCTGCTACAAGCTGGGTTTTTTCAAAAACGGGTAACTCTAACGCTTGGCGGACAGTTAACATATGAGAGTCATTGCGCCTACTGTAAAATAGCCGGCTACATTGTGGGGGTTATTATCTAATAAGAATTCTTTTACGCGCTTAATTTTCCGGCCGCTTGGTGGTTGAAACGCACATACAACCATGCTATGATTATATCTCGACCCGCCAAACGGGTCATTTTTTTCGTTTGCTCCAAATTACAAACGACTAAAAACAAATACCAATTCTGACCCCTTTCAACAATCACATATGGATAACCGCCTTCCAAATTTGGTAGTAGACACCAGACTTGTTTTTGGGCGTTGTTGAAAATTGGAAAGAAATTTAAAGATTTATAGCTGAAAGGTCAAAGTAGAAAGGTTTGGCCCTGTGGAGTAAAGTCATGTCTGATGCATTATTAAAAGCGTTCGATGCGCCAAAAAATGAGAAAGTGCCCGATCTTTTACCGGGCGACGGTGTAACCGTTTATGTTCGCGTGGTTGAAGGTCGCCGTGAGCGCGTTCAGATGATCCGCGGTACCATCATCCGCGTGATGGGTGGCGGTATCAATCAAAAGTTTACCGTACGCCGTATGGCTGCAAATGGTATTGGCGTTGAGCTTACCTTCCTGACTAACTCACCGCGCATCGAGAAGCTAGAGATTCATCGCCGTTCACACGTTCGTCGTTCGCGCCTCTACTACTTACGTGATCGCGCTGGTAAATCAGCCCGTCTGCGCGAAAAACGCACGTACTAAATAATACGCTGATACACACAACATCAGTTATAAATTATTTGGGGTGATTGTTGTTTTGACAATCACCCTTTTTGTTTATCTACACAAAGAACCGGCCTATAATTTGAAGCACTATGTCACATAAGCCACTTATTGGAATAACCACTTATCGGCTCAAATCAGAGCGCGGCCGTGTCTTAGACGGTTTGATGCCACCTTACATGGAAGCCATTCAAGCGGCCGGTGGAATACCCGTTTTAATTCCTCTGACCCTTGAAAACACCGATCTTGAAGAATTACGATCCCGGATGGATGGGATTGTGATTCCGGGTGGTGGTGACATTGATCCAGTTCACTACGATGGAGACCCTAACGGCAAAATTTATGGCATAACACCGGATCGAGATCGGGTTGAATTAGAAATTGCCAAACAAACAATCGAAGACGATCAGCCCTTACTAGCAATTTGCCGCGGCCACCAAGTTCTCAACGTAGCTTTGGGTGGAACCTTGTTTGAAGATATTCTAGATCAGATGGAAGGGGCTGAGCAGCATGCTTATTTTGATCATCCCAATCGTGCGCATACCCCACATACGGTTGAAATATCAGAAAATTCTTGGCTAGCTGAAATCATGGGCGCGCAAAAAGAACGGCCGGTTAACAGCCTTCACCATCAGGGCATTAAAGACTTGGGCACACAGCTTATAGTTACCGCGGTTTCGCCAGATGGGCTGGCAGAGGGAATTGAAGTACCTGATCATCGGTTTGCAGTTGGCGTACAGTGGCATCCAGAAGAAATGCAGGATCACGATGAAGATATGGCCAATTTATTCCGTGCCTTCATCAACGCTAGCAAGTAAGTAGCCAAGCTTTTGATCTCTCTCTTCCAATGATTGGTGTTTTTGATTCAGGGATTGGCGGCCTTTCGGTTTTACGAGAAATACATCGACTGTGCCCTGATCAGTCAACGCTGTACATCGCAGACCAAAAACACATCCCCTACGGCCAAAAAGCAAAGGAAGAACTCTGGCAATACTGCAACTCAATTGCCCAATACCTGCTAAAAAGGGGAGCAAGCATCATTGTTGTGGCGTGCAATACCGCCACGGCCGCAGCGATCGATCAGCTTCGGACCAGCTATCCAAACGTGCCATTTGTGGGTATGGAACCAGCCTTAAAACCGGCCGCACAACTCACAAAATCAGGGAAAGTTGGAGTTTTGGCTACCGCCGGTACATTTAAAAGCCAGCGATACACTCAGCTCATGAAACGATTTGCGGCCGATGTTAAGTTCTTCGAAAACGCCTGCGTTGGGCTAGTGGAGCAAATAGAGAGTGGTGCCTTGAATACTCCCAGAACTCAAGAAATGCTTCAGGATTTTATCAATCCCATGTTGGAAAATGGGATTGATACGCTAATTTTGGGTTGTACCCACTATCCATTTGTTCAGCCTCTAATACACTCAATAGTGGGCGAGGATCTTGAAATAATCAACCCCGCACCAGCTGTGGCAGCACAAGTTGGAAGGCTTGTTAACAAGTCTAATCAACATTCACAAAAATTATCTCACACAGTCAGACATGAATATGCCACAAGCGGCCCATTAACAGAAATGATTGCGTTGATCAATCGTCTGGAAAACGACGTGGTTTTAGGTAAAGAAGTGCGTCAAAATAGGATCGATAAAGTGCCATTTATCTTGTATCAGACTTTTTATCACGTTTTTCATAATAATTGACCTAACTTTCAAAAATTGCTAGAATGAAATACCTTCTGACAAGGATTGCGGAGGTCCAAATGCAGGCAGATATTCTTGAAAAAACAGGCACCGTTACAGTTACCAATAGTGCCGCAGAAACAGTTAAGAACTTACTCATTTCAAAAAATGTACCCGACTATGGATTGCGGGTTTTTGTATCGGGCGGTGGTTGCTCAGGGTTACAGTATGGAATGGCCTTGGAAGCAGAATCAAAACCGTACGATCACGTCATTGAAAAAGAAGGCTACAAGATTTTCATTGATCCCACCAGCATGATGTACATGGATGGTTGCACAATCGACTATGTTGATGCAATCATGGGTGGCGGATTTAAGATTGATAATCCAAACGCTGTAGCTTCTTGCGGGTGCGGTACATCTTTCAAAGCGAAAGACAGTGCTGGAGCAGCATCTGATGCTACGGTTGAGTCTTGTGGTAGCTGTGCTCACAGCTAATATATTCATTATTTTCAACGTGAAATTCAAACCTTTGGGGTGACGTGGTCACCCCTTTTTTTTGAGTTATCATGACTACTCGTCTTTACACACCAGAAGAAGCTACCATCCTCATTCCTGAAATTACGCGGTTGATTGAAAGGTTGCAGAGGCATCAATCAAATGTGCGTAGTTTGATGGAACAAGCGCCCTATCCAATTCCCCCTGTCATGTACAATTTAGGCAGTAAAGTGGGCTCCAGTTTGGTAGTCGAATTCGAAGCGATTGAAAAAGCAATCGAAAAAGTCCAGTCGTATGGCGGCCGTGTGAAAGATATTGACAACGGACTCGTCGACTTTCCGGGCATTATAAATGGTCGGGAGGTTTGGCTTTGCTGGAAAATGGGAGAAAGTGCCATAACCCATTTTCATGACTTCGGCAAAGGGTTTAACGATAGGAAAGAAATTTAGAAGGCAGGAAATTGCATACTATGAATTTATGGCCATTCAACAGGGAAAACAAACCTAAAAATAAAATCTTATGGCTTGACTTGGGTGACTTGGGTGACCTTGTCAATCCGGCCGGACCGCATGAGCAATGGCAAGACCATGGTTTGGGTCTGTTGCGCACCATCATGCATCAAAACGGTATCATGACAGATGTCGCTTCTACCCGCGCTGTAACCAGCTGGGAACAGTTGGCCAAACAGCTCAAAGGGTATGAAATGATGCTCATGAATGTTCGGAGTTACACGTATCCGGTTGCGCTCAAAGCTGCCCAAATCTTTAAAGAACTCAATCCACAAGGATTGGTCTTGACGGGTGGCATGCACGCTACTGTTGCTTCAGACGAAATGATGCGTGTTGATGAGTTTGACTATATTTGCCAAGGCCCTGGCGAAAAAATCATCTTGGACTTGGTACGTGACCCCTCAGCTTTCCCACGCTTGGTCATGGGTGTTGGTGCCAAATCAATGGCTGAATGGCCTAAAATCGATCGTGAACTGTGGCCAAAACCAGCCAGCCGCAAGCTTCGTCGTGGGTTTAATTGGCCGATGGAACCAGAGTGTGGGTGGGGACCTCCTCCTGTGGCAACGATCATGACCAGCCGTGTCTGCCCATGGCAGTGTGTTTTCTGCAATGAAAACTCGTATATCCCGAATATGGGTCGGCCGTCGGTTGACTCTGTGATCGATGAGTTAAATTTCTTAGATCGTAAATATGGCGTTGGCTCTGTGGTGATCCATGACTCTATGTTCTTCCAAAACCCGAGCTGGTTGGTCGAATGGCTAGAAAAGTATCCGCGTAAAGCAAATAAAATATGGCCTTATTGGGCGGCCGGCCGCGCAGACACCGTACGCAAATGGCCAGACCTATTCGCATCCCTCGTGCGAGAAACAAACTGGACAACCATTTCAATTGGGTTTGAGTCAGGCAGCAACCGTATTTTAGATCTTCTGAACAAAGAATGTACAGAAGAAGATAACTTCTTCGCAATAAATATGGTTAACCAGCTTGGTGATGAAGCTAAAGCAAAAGGCAAGCCAGTCCCTCACTTCTGGTCAAACATCATGCTGGGGATTCCAGGCGAGGAACCCGAAGATGCATTCAAAACGATGCGCATGCTAAAGCAAATGAGATATGTTTACCCATCTATTTCATTTTATGCTCCATATCCTGGATCAGCTCTAGGCTATCAGCTAATCGCTGAAGGTAAGAGCCGTATGACTAAAGACAACTATCATCGTTTTCCAGATGATGAGAAAGTTGTTGGTGTTAACTATCAGTTCTATCGTGATTTGTTGGCAGGCAAGTACGACAATGAAATTAACGCAGGTCTATCTGAAGTCGAGCGGCAAATCGCTACAGCCGGCATGGAAATGGTTGCAAAAGCATAAAACGGAGACGGTAAAATGGGCAGTTTTAGCAAACCCCACTATATGTACATATTTGAGATGAAGAATGGAAAGCAGAAACTGGCGTATGGAAATACGCCGGAGGAAGCTCTAAACATCTTATCTATTCGATTGACTGATGAAGAAATGGAATTAATCATTCGAGATCAGTACAAGAAAATCTCACAGCGGAGGCTGCAGCAGTTCATTGGGAATTTAGGCTAAGCCAACGTCTTCAGTTTTGAAATTAAACAAAAAAAGCTGATTCAAAATTTTATTGAATCAGCTTTTTTTGTTCGTACCTGTATCAATTCACAAAACCTAGAATCGACTCTTAAACCAAATTTTTGGAAGTTTTGCCAACTTGCCTGCAGTGCTTACATAAGAACGCCTGCTAAATACATCATAATCGTGCTTTTCAATATCTTGTAAGATCGCC
>JBCCSO010000265.1:0-6416 GCA_039199965.1 Chloroflexota bacterium
GGGTTGACTGTGTTGAATGCCTTTCCGTCATGTGAACAGAAAATCTTGAGCATGATTTTTCAATTGTCAGCTACTCTACGGCCGGAAATTAGATCGGTTGCAGGGATTTTTTTGAACTGTAGTGGGAGGAAGCTGTTGGCTATTGACTATCCGATTCGTTGCTGTTGAAGCCTAGGCCGCGCAAAATAAAGAGTGTCATATCTCGTACGGCCGCTGTGCCGCCGCGTTCCGCATCTGGTTGAGAGAGTAGGTTAAGTACAACTTCATCACAGGCTCCCGCAATGGCTTCGGCCGACCGGCGTGTGTTTTGCGGTGGAAGCTTCTCGCTGTCGTAAGCAACATCAAGCGGCCGCTGCCACATCTGGGTCATGCGTTCCCGGAAGACAGAGCGTTTTTCTGCCAGGGACGGTACGGCCCCAATCCCGCCGACTAGCATGAGGTGCACAACGGCCGGTTCATACAGGGCGATGTTAACGTAAGCCTGCACTCCGGCCGCAATTTGATGGTGCAGATGGCTTTTGCTGCTGATTGCCTGCTCCAAAGTCTGGGCTAGAAAATCCCCCGTTTCTTCGTACAAATAAACGAACAAAGTCTCTTTATCTGGGAAATAAAAGTAGAACGTTCCAATTGCCACACCCGCCTTTTGGACTATATCCCTTACGGTTGCTGCGTGGTATCCTTTTTCTGCAAAAACTTGTACCGCCGTTTGCATCATGGCCGTTCGTTTTGCATCTTTTTTCTGCCTGACTTTGTCACTTGTACGGTATGCCATGGTTCAAGTATACACTACGACCGGGAAAGATGGCTCATGTATTTATGTAAAGCAAAAAGGTGTGTAAATTAAATCTACACATCAATGTAAAGAATCAACTTTTTAAGGCTTGACCGATATGGAATCTTATAGAGGTGTTTAGGATTTACCCACTCCCTCCAAACAACTCGATAGAATAATGATAAGACCAGCTCCAGACCAAACCCAAATGATTGATCTAACTATAGATTACAAATCAAACATACCGCTAAATCGGCAAATTTATCTCCAAATTCGAGATCAAATTTTAGACGGTACACTCCCTTGTGAGAGTCGCATTCCTGCAACGCGGGAAATCGCGCGTAAGTATGAGATGGCCCGCATGACGGTTAACGTGGCTTATGAGCAGCTTGAATTGGAAGGTTATGTTATCAGTCGGCCGGGATCAGGAACCTACGTCTCTCATCAGTTAGATTTGTTGGACCAAGAAAAGCGTTCGGTTGATTTAGAGTTGTCATCATGGGCGCAGCGCATGCTCAAAAGCAATGCGATTCCCGGTACTGAGATCAGTCGTCAATCATCTGAATCTGGACACCCCAATGTCGAAATTGATTTTGGTTTCGGACGTTCTTTTGCCAGCATCTTTCCTTATGATGTGTGGCGCAAACTATTGGCTCGATATTTGAGCACCGATGATGCTATTCTAGATCGATATGGCTCTGTGGCTGGATTTGGGCCGCTGCGCGAAGCAATTGCTGGCTACGTCGGCCGTCAACGTGGCGTTAAATGTCGTCCAGAGCAGGTTTTTATTGTGAGCGGTATTCAGCAAGCGCTCGACATTTTGGGACGTTTACTCATCAATCCCAATGATGAGGTGCTGGTTGAAACACCCGGCTATGTAAACGCCTGTCGTATTTTTCGTTCGCACGGGGCGCAGCTGCGGCCGATTCAGGTTGACGAAAACGGATTTAAACCTGAGCGCATTCCAGAGGATAGCAAAGCCAAGCTGATTTTTGTCACCCCATCCAACCAGTTCCCACATGGTGGAGCTATGCCCATCCAGCGTCGCTTAGAGCTGATCCAATGGGCTAGAACGCATAACTCACTAATTATCGAAGATGACTACGATGGCGAATTGCGCTACGTTGGCTCACCGATTTCGGCTCTTCAGGGTCTGGATGATAGCGATCGTGTTATTTATTTAGGCACATTCTCAAAAGTATTGCTGCCCGCTTTGCGTTTGGGCTACGTCATTTTGCCCCAGCAGCTTTGTGAACCGTTTCTGCAGGCAAAAATGCTGATGGACCGCGGTGCGCCAACGCTGACACAGGCGGCCATTGCTGACTTTATTACGGAAGGTCACTTTGAACGCCATCTGCGGAACTTGCGCAAACTGTATGCGGAACGACGGGGCGTATTAGTACGGGCGATTCATGCACACTTGGATGGGTTGGCCACTTACTCTGACCATCCGGCTGGGTTTCACGTGATGCTATATCTGAAAGAGGGGGTAAACGAGCAGCACGTCATTGCTGAAATGCGCAAACGAGGGGTCGCAATCTATGCAGGACGGCCGTATCATCTTGGTGAATGGACGCCACCTTCGCTGATTCTGGGCTTCAGCGGGCTTGAGAGCCATCAGATAGATGAAGGCATCAAGCGCTTGGGCGAGGTACTAAAACAACCTCCGGTTTCACTCAATTGATACGACTTAAAAACAGGTAAAACAAAAAGCCAGTGATAAACAAAATCACTGGCTTTTTTTGTCGGGATGGCCGGACTCGAACCGACGGCCTCTGCGTCCCGAACGAAGCGCTCTACCAAGCTGAGCTACATCCCGAAATTTGGCTACAAATTATAAATATTCTGAGTAGGTGCGGCAACGATCCGCTTTCTAAGCTTTTTGTTTACCGTTTCTGAAGCTTGAAGGTGAAGTCTGGTCCATACCCGATGTGAAATGCCATCTGGATCCAAAGTAGAGACAGTGGCTCCAAGTAGCGCGCATGCTTGATCGGCCCAATGTCGGCCGGATCAAAGCCCATCTCTGTCGCTAGTTGAACCACAACTTTTTTGGCGTAGTCATCATTGCTGCAGTAGTAGGCGGTTGCCGGTTCATCGTTAAACACTGGATTTTTGAAATGCTCTACGTAAATGTGGTTGAAGGCTTTTATCACTTTGGCTAGGGGAAATGCTTGAGCAATTTCTTCACCGGCCGACCATTTGTGCCCCATCGACAAGCTACCGCTTGAGGTGACCGGATTGATGCAGTCGATGATGACTTTCCCCTCACATTTGTCGAGTTCTCTCTGCACATCCACAAAGGCGTACCACGGGAATGAAAACAAGATGACGTCAGCGGCCGCGGCCGCTTCAGCAATGCCCATCCCCCGCATGCCGTTTCCCAATTCAGACGCGATTAGCGCCCCTTTGGCTGGTTCACGCGATCCTAGGATAATCTGGTGGCCGTTTTGGCTCCACAACGTGGCGAGCGTGACCCCAACTTGACCGGGACCAATGATGGCGATGTTGAGCGGATTGTCTGTCATATTTTTGCCTCAATTTTGATCGGAAAATTATAACAGTACGATGAGTGTGTTGACATGAAATCTATCGTTCTCGTATCATATCGGCCGCTTCATTGCCGATGCCGAGACGCTGTTTCTGACCGTTTCTCACCCACCATTTTTATGAAAAAGACCGCCTTTTTTGTTATCAGTTTAATTTGTCTGTTGGCCCTCAGCGGGTGTGACATGTCTGAAACCGCAACGGCTGAGGTGGCTCCTGCCATTGCCCAAGCAGAATCAGTACAGGCACCAACTGTGATTCCAACGGCCGAACTTCCCTCAATTTCAGTGTATGAACTGATTGATGGTGAGCCTGTTGAAGTGCTTGATAACAGCGGTCTGCCTGCACCGGTAATTACGACAAATACTTCGGGTGCTAACCAAGACCCAAGCCTGCCAACTCCCATCCCTACGGACATTCCACCTACACCTACTGCGACTCATACCCCGATGGCAACTGTACCTGCTGACACGCCTACCCCAGCGCCAACATTCACAGTTCCAGCTTTACCCCAAACTTCGGCCGAAGATCACTACTGGCTGCTGCGGCCGGTTGAGGAAGGGGGGATTGTGTGGACCAACAAAACCTATTCATACGGCAGCACCCGGAATGGGACGCTCAGAACCCATCACGGGGTTGAGTTTGATGTCGGGTATGATACGCCGATCATCGCTGCGGCCGATGGGATCGTGGTGACGGCCGGTCTTGACGTAGATGCAGACATTGTTGGTCCAGAGCCAGACTTTTATGGCAATGTGGTTGTGATTGAGCACGATTTTTCTTGGCAGGGTGAAAAGATCTTCACACTATACGGCCACTTAAATCAAGTGAGCGTTACAAAGGGGCAGCGGGTCTCTATGGGTGATGTGCTGGGGCTGTCGGGTGCCACGGGGGTAGCTGATGGACCTCATCTGCATTTTGAAGTGCGACAAGGATCAAACGACTATGCTAACACGCGTAATCCGCTGCTGTGGCTGTGGCCGTTTCCTGAGGATGGTACGCTTGCAGGCAAAGTAACATTTGAAAACGGCGCGTTAGCACTTGAAGCCCCAGTGAGTTTCCGTCGCATTGATGGTGCAGATGCAACCGTGAAAACGGTTACCTCTTATGCGGAGGGAGCCGTAAATGGGGACACGGTGTTCCAAGAAAATTTTGCGGCCGATGATGTGGACGCAGGCTACTATGAAATTTGGGTCAAAGTTGGGAATCAGCGATACAAACAAGAAGTCTGGGTCTATCCGCGCACAACAACTTTTGTAGACATTGTGATTCCCAACCCGTAATGCGGTTTTTTAGCGGAACCTAAATGCAATGGCGAAGGCCATCATAATGACGCCAAGTACTAAAATCGAGACGCCTATTAAAGTGACGAGGGTAGCGCCTAAAAATTCTGGAGCTAAGAACAAGATCACGGCGATTGCGATTGAAATTGCCGCGCCAGCAAACGCGCCACCAGCGGGCAAACCAGATGACCGCATTCTAAAGCCAATGACAATTTCCATGACGGCCGCAATGCATAATTGAATAGCGACAATGAAGAGAAGAATAGTCCACCAAGTCTGTGCAACCAAGAATGGCATGGCAACAGCCAGCCCACCGATCACAATATTTAAAATTGAGCGTATAAGTGAGGTGTTACGACGGCGATTGTCGTTTCTGATGCCGAAGGAGCCAATGAGTGTGACGAAGCCTGACACAACCATCCACGCCCCAATGACGACGGTTAGCAGGCGTATAAAGTTTTCTGGGTAGAAAATAATAAAGCCACCGGCGATTGCGATGAGCAACCCTCTGATGAGTAGGCCAATCCATCCACGATTGACCGGTTTGTGTTCAACACTTACTACTTTTGCCATGTTTCCTCTAATCCCGAAATATTTGATTTGGCGAGATTATAGTGCAATATGCGGCTTTAAACAGTGGTAGTTTCGCGTATTCTGTCAGAGCGTAATGCCCAAGGCTGTGATAATTTTCCCGGCCGCTAAAACGATGGGGCCTGCCAAGTCGCCGATATTGGTGGCGGCCTTTTTGAGCTCATCCAATGATAAGTTTAGCCACGGCTTACTTGGTTTTGCTGATGACGCCTCTTCGACTAAACGCTCTCCATTTTTGACGATGGTATCTACATCTTCTTCTTTCCCAGCCGGTGGGTTATTTGATAGTGTTTTAATTTCTTCTAAAAAGACGTTGAGAATTTGCTTCAACTCATCGGCCGCGTCTGAGTTACTGACAGTGTTAAAGCTGTTGTCAATCTTTTCGATGTTCCCAAAGTTGACGATGCCTTTGTTGTCGGTAATGTTGTAAGTTTGATTGTTGTTGGTAATCTCTTGAACGATGGGGTTTCTGTCATTCAACTCGTCAAGCTCTTGCATGATTAGTGAAATGCCTTCACGAATTTCCTTGATTTCGGTCGCATTTGTATTTGAGTGATAATTGTGAACGATTTGGTCCCGGCCGATAAAATCACCCCCTGTTGTCACATTTCCATCTGCATACGTGCCTCCACCTGTGTTGATGGTGGTGCTTGATCTTTGGATGGATGAATCTTCCAGAACTGAGGGTGAAGCATTTAAAGGGGTAAGGAGTCGCGGTTTGAATTGCTCATATTGGTAACTATTGTTTTCCTCAACATAGCTAACAACCTGATCGTCAACCCCTCGATTAACTGCATATTTAACAATATCAATGACCTTGCCGCTCTTACCTAAATGACTTATTTCATCAGGTAGGTTGATATCGAGGTTGAAGGCTAATGATTGAAGTTCGGTATTGTTGAATGCTGCGCTCAGCATTTCTCCCATCACAATCGGATTGTATTTCCCCATGTTTACTCCGGTAAGAATTGTTTTCAATAATTCCTAAAGGTTAGCAGAAAACATTTTCTAATCAAGCTGAGAACATTTGTGCTGAAGTGTGCTAGAATTTGCATTTGTGGAGGATAAATGACGTATGCTGAGCTAGAGAAAAATTTGCTGGAAAAACCGGGGTCATGGCTCGATTATCCATTTGGCGAAGGAGCGGCCGTCTTTAAAGTTGGCAGCAAAATGTTTGCCCTCGCTAGATGGAATGAAGATCCTCTTGAGATCAACTTAAAATGTGA
>JBCCSO010000266.1:0-6387 GCA_039199965.1 Chloroflexota bacterium
AGGACCAGCGTTGTTATTAATCAAAATGTCAGCGTCTGGACAGGCAGAAATCAGCGCAGCCCGGCCGTCTTCTGTGGCAATATCTCCCACCTGATGGCGCACCTCAATGCCTACCTCTTCGCTCAGCGCAGCGGCCGCCTTTGCCAGCTTCTCTTCAGTTCGGCCGTTGAGCGTCACGAGCACACCTTCTTGAGCCAACGCCTTGGCACACGCATATCCCAGCCCCTGCGATGATGCACACACAATCGCTTTTTTTCCAGCTATACCTAAATCCATAATTAATTACTCTTTGATGATTTTTGAGATGAAAGTCGAGGTTTGATAAGATGATTTTTGCTTCATCGACTCTCATCTCATCAACTTTCGTCCTATTAGTTAGATGCGCATCTGAGGATGCCATCATCCCCCTCAACAATACCCAAAAACGGCGCAGGGTCCAGCGTGTTGGCGATGATCGTCTCATTAGCATACCCACCGCTAGGTAAAGTGATAGGAACTGAAAAGTGTAGATGAAGCCCTACAGGGTCATTTGGCCTACCTGACCAAGTTCCCTGATAGCCTAGCAGCGTCCCCGCTTCCACAAATTTTTCACGAGTTCCGGCCGGGAATTCGGGCGAGACATAAACTTCGCTACCATCGGCCGATGCCATATGGGTGTAGTAGGTCCAAATTTGCCCACCTTGCGTCACCTCTGGCAGCTCATCAAAATCTGGATGGCGGATGATGACTGTGCTCAACCAGTTAGACTCACGAGTCAAATAGCCATCGTATGCCGCATAGATTGGGGTAATGTTGTCAGCTCCGGCCGGGCTAAAAATATCATACCCTGTGTGCTGATAAACCGGCGGTGCACCATCTCCCCACCCCACACCGATAAATCCGTCTGAGGGAAACATCATGGGTGCTCCGGAACAGTAAGTTCCCCCTTCAATAAACCAATCTGGATAGGCGGCCGGATCGCTAAACCACGTGCCAATTAGCCGAATGCGCTCCATGCGCGGGTTAAAAAATGAGTAAGCCACGAAGAAAGCAAAGATAGCTACAACAGCAAGCACAAGCAATAATCCCAAGCGAAAAACTTTACGAAACATAAAAAAACCTTCCGGCGCATACGATACACCGGAAGGTTTTCTGGTTCATGTTATTTTAGGCTGATCTTAGGATCAAGACGGACCTGTATCAAACAGGTGAGTCGGTATGCAGTTGATTAGACTGTCGGTTCTGTACAGATTCACCGAATCGCGAAGCAGACCGAATACTGTATACCGGCAATTAGCCAATCCGAATCTGGCGCCACAGCCAGCGCAGGAAACGCCTGAGCAACCAGTTGCTCTCAAACTCACGCCGCATTCGTTCTTGCTGACGCTTGAGCTCTTCAGTTATTTCTGGCCCTCTTTCACGGCGAGGCTCGTTGGGCAAATTAGGCTGAATAGTGACCGCCCCAACTGGAGCCGGCATATTGTCAATCGCCCGTACCCGTGTAGAATCGCATCCGACCATAGCACATTTACCCCCCGCTTGCTCCCAGCACGCCCGATGATATACCGTTTCGCAGCTCACGCACTCAACCGGTGCCAAAGCAGGGTCGTCATAAGTGCGGAAAACTGGCCCTGCACAAATCGGGCAAGAGTGACTTAGCTGATTCGCTTGCTCGATATCTTCAAGGGTAATTTTGATGGGTTCGCCTTCTATTTCAGCCATTTTAGCATGTTAGCTGATCAGCATTTCAGCTGATCAGCATCTAAGCTTCTAGTCATTCAAAGTATGCATTAAGTAGATCATAATATCTTCTCAAAAGACCTGACAGGTTTTAACTGAGACATTACCAGAGGTAGTACTTGGGAAACCTGTCGGGTCTGAAGCCACAAACTTTATCAGATCTACTTAAGTTCAAACTGCGGTTTTCAAAAATCAGCTACAAACTAAAAGCTAATAGCTAACAGCCAAAAGCCCTTTTACCAGCTAGAGTGTGCCCAGTAGGGCCAAGGCATATCATACGGCATAATTTGCGTTTGCGCCTTATTCCAGCAGAAGTAACCGCTCTTATAGTTTACTGGATCAAGTACCAAAGCCACATGCCACTTTTGTGGGAAAAAGTTTCGGTGAATAAACAGATCCATATTTGAAAGGAAAATGCCAAATCCAGGATGGGTATGGTACCAACCGACAATAATTTGGTCTTCTTTAGGATAATTTTCCAGAAGCCAGTCGTGAATCGTGCGCCAACTTTCTGGCGTGTATGTCACGCTGGCACCCTGCATAACGGTATGCTGGGCCGGAATCATCTGCGTCACGTGAACCAAGTAGCGGCCGTCCGGCTGTTTTTCAGGCGGTGGGCCGATCATAAACCCAGCCACTTCACGACGCAAGCTGGTTAAAGAGTGCGCTTTGGCATCTTCAAACGCCTGCTCCATAAACAAGATGTCGCATGCGGCCGGATACGGTGTATCCACGTCAAGTTTTCGACCCGCCAACCGATTATCTTCGGTTACGTCAGGTTCAAACGGAACAAACTCAGCGTCATCATCTTCTTCAGTTTCAGGTGCGGCGGGTTCACTGTGTATGACGATGTCAACAATACTCTCATTACGCACATCGGCCGATTCTGATTCATTTAGTGGAATTTCTTCCACAGGTTCTAACGAATCATCAAGACTAATATTGTCTTCGACCAGAGTCTCTAGGTCAGACAAATCAGTTGGTGCATCGCTATCTTCAGCAGCCACAGGGCTGTCATCAGGCGCAGATTTCAGAAGCTCGCTTGGAAAAACAATTGAAGCCCCATCAAATAAATCTTCGGCCGACGGCATCTCTTCTTCCCGATCATTAATCGGAGCAAACGTGATAGTTGCATTGTCTGCATCCGCGATATCGGTTAGCTGAATTTGCTCAAACACCTCAGGAATGTTCCCCTCAAGGTCTTCAGCAAACTGCATTAACTCTGCCAACGAGCACTCACGAACCGGTTTAAGTTTCACGTGGCCTGCATCTGCATCCCCTTGCACAATCTCGACCATGTCATGGGGTAACAGTTTAACGGCCGCTTGAATTGTCTTTTGTCCGTCTCCATTTGGGTCAGGTATCTCAACCGTGATCACTGTCACGTATGTCATTTCTTGTAACTTGATCATGCTTTTTTGATCTGGTTGATAAGATGAGGAGATAATTTGGTGAGTCCTTTCATTTCATCATCTTATCATCCTATCTATCTCATCATAAAGTTTATTGTGCCGACACCAACTGCACAGACGTCATACACGAACTATCCTGAATCAGTTGGCCTTGATCATTTTTGGCAATTAAGCGGAGCCAATATTCTCCAGACGGGAGATCTTGAGTATGCCACTTGCCCAATGGGCCAAATTCTCGCGGGCCAAATTCTCGCACAGTTTCCCAGCCGCTCAACTCAAGCACCTGTAGTTCGTAGTCAACAAGCCCGGGTAGCTGAGCACGGCCGACTACGATAATCGATTCTCCAGCCATAATTTGCTGTTGCGGATCAGGCTCAACAATGTACATATTGAGTGTGCTGCAAAACAAAGCTTGCTGTGCGTTCCACTCATCTACTTGGGCTTGTGCAAGTTGGGCATTGACGGCTGTCATCACGGCGCCATTTTCTTGGTTGGGTATGAACACCAAAAATGTGTAGATCAGCCCCACCAGAGCCATAAACATAGCAGTCGCCGTCAGGAACCCGTCAGAAATGATGGGCCCCTCTTCATCACTAATGAGGGCACCTCCCTCACTTGAGGCTCTCGAGCGATAGCTGGTGCGCATTGCATCGCGACGCATACTGGGCAGACCCTGCCCATGCCTGTGCCGCCACGGAACAACCGAACCATCATCCGCTTCAGCAATCTCATACCAGCCTTGGATCGGGTCAAGCGATTTTTCTTGGGTGTTTTCGTCTTCAACCCAGCCAAACAAAGCCACCGTGTTGCGTACAGGATCTAAAACCAGACCCACATGCCACGGCAAACTGAAGGCGGTCGTGTGCACCACCACATCATCACCAGAATAGAAAACGCCCAAATTAGGATGGGTGTGAAACCAGCCTACAATTTTTAGGTTAGGATAGTGCTCTTCACGTTCTTGATGAGCAGTTGCCCAAGCATCGGCCGTGAATGTAAAATGGACCGGCCCATTTTTGTCTGATTTAGCATCGAGGGCCGCTTCAATATCAACGTACAATCGGTCTTCATGCTGATAGACGTTGCCCAAAAGCAAGCCGCCAAGCTCAACCCCCACATCGCTTCGGCTGTGGTCATCAATCTGGCGCAGCGCGCTTTGGCGCATCATGACCACAACTTCGACATCAGCCGGGCGGCGGCCGTGCAGGCAGGCCAAATCGGTCAGCGGAGGGGGGCTAAAGCTAGGTAGATTGTCCCAAACGCTTTGGGTCTTCCCAATTTTTAGTTCCATGATGTTACAGACAGTGACCAGTGTTCAGCAAATTTGTGACCAGTAAAAACTTGACCAACCGTGAGCACGCTAAGTCACCTTAAACAGGATGGATTGCGCTACAGCAGCTTAATACCCAACTCATCGCCCGGGTCTGAATCTCCCAACTCAATGTCTATCTTATGAGAAGCCCCTTTCAGTTCACGGCCGTCGATCGGGAACAGGTGCCTGTTACGGCGGGCCCAGCTGGCAGCCAAAGAGTTCATCGGGTCTTTCGGATCGAGATTTTTGTACTGAAGCATCTCACCCATTGACAAGATTAGCTGATCGAGCGTTTTGGCAGGCCACCACGCACCGATACAGACAGCACCAGTATTGTGGATATTAGGATGAAAGATCGGTGTGAGCCATTTGATTTGCGGCTGCTTGATGGGGTATTCAGCATGTAAATAGATACTGACATCATGAACCTCGCGGTAGACCGGTTTGTTCCGGCCGTCGATCTTCTCTACACCCTTACACGTATAACGAATGGTGTATTTATCAGGCGGGTTGCCTTCTGTACGCACCAATTCAATTAAAACTGAGTTGTTGTCCAGCTCTTTCACCAAGCGATAATCATTTTGTAATCGTCTCTCTCGAATATTAAACGACATGGTTGTAACCCTGTAATCGAGGGATCGCTCTCTCAATCACAATAAGAAACCCAGAATATCGGGTTGCGTTCATCTAATAACAAAAACCACCCCACACAAATTGCGAAGGGTGGGAAAAGTCAAACGGAATGAGTGGCGGTTAAATCGTCAATCGTCACCCTAAAATCGTCAGCAGATTTATCCGGCAGTTACTTCAGGGAACAGGCTTAGAATGTCGTCAGTAACAACGCCAGCGTCAGCCAAAGTCTCGTCTTCACTTAAACGTTTACCTGATGCTCTGTGGTCAATCCGATAGGTAATTGGATTAGCACCTTGGCTAGTGGGTAAGCCCATTTTGGTCACCAAGGCAGGGATGAGTCTGCGCATTTCTACATCATCTGGTAGTTCAACAGGGGTTTTTTTAGAGCCTGTTGTGTCATACATAATTACTTTGATACTTGCCATCTTTAGTCAACCTCCAAGATTACGGCACTGGCTGGAATTTTTTGAAGGATTTTTAATCATCTATCCAGAAGCAATCAAGATAATTTCGCTTCTGTTCCAGTCACGTCAATTTTAAGTCAGATGCACCCCATTACGGAAAAGAGTGGATCGGGTTTCATCTGATTTTTTACGGAATACAGAAAGTTAATATTTTTTACAGTTCACCTGTTTTGCAGCTAAAATTTTAGGCCAATAGAGTTAACTGTAGATTGTAAGTATGTCAATTATTTTTTCCATAGAAACATCATGTGATGAGACATCGGCCGCGGTTATTAGAGACGGCCGGGAAATTTTGGGGCACGCGGTGGCCAGCCAAGAAGCCATCCATGCTAAGTATGGGGGTGTCTTTCCAGAAGTAGCTTCTCGCAAGCATATTGAGGTCATTCGGCCGATTGTGGGTGAGGCCCTCGAACAATCTAAGCTCAGTTGGGATGACATGGACTGTATTGCGGTCACCAAAGGGCCGGGACTAGTCGGTTCACTGCTGGTGGGGGTGAACATGGCAAAGGGACTCTCTTTAGCAACGGGCAAACCGCTTTTAGGGATCAATCACATCGAAGGGCATATTTATTCACAATGGCTGGCAGATGGGGCAGATGAGATCGAATTTCCTATTGTTTGCTTGGTTGTGAGCGGTGGTCACACGGAACTATATCTTATGGAAGACCACTGTACGTACAAGCACCTAGGTGGCACGCTAGATGACGCGGCCGGTGAGGCGTTTGACAAGGTCGGCCGTCTGTTAGGTCTCCCCTACCCCGGTGGGCCGCACATCGACAGAGCGGCCAAACAAGGTGACCCCACCCTGTTTGAGTTCCCTCGCGCGGTGATGAAGGATGGTTACAAC